>JAEDMB010000064.1 GCA_016303235.1 Oscillospiraceae bacterium | reverse complement strand
TTTCTTAATCAGCAACGGGAAAAACATGTTAAACCACAAACACTATATGAACATCGACAATCTTAAAATCAAGTCACAGAAAAAATTCCATAAGGGTGATGATATTATCATTCAGGAAAAAATTGACGGTTCAAATGCAAGCTTTCAGTACAACAAAGATGATGATTGTCTTGACTGCTTCAGCAGAAATCAGCCTCTTTCAGCAGAAAACAATCTCCGTGGCTTTTATGAATGGGTTCAGAAACTTGACAAAAACAAGGTTCGTGAGGTTCTCGGCGATAATTTAAGAATGTTCGGCGAATGGCTTGTCCCTCATAAAGTAAAGTATCCGCAAGAATGTTATAATCAGCTTTACTGCTTTGATATATTCGATATGGAAAATAAAATATATCTTCCGCAGAGCGAAGTGAAAATTCTTGCGGAAAAACTCGGTATCAGATACGTTCCCGTATTCTATGAGGGAAAATTCACCGAATGGAATGATTACATGCCACTTGTCGGCAAAACTGAAATGGGCGGTGAAATCGGTGAGGGAATCGTTATTAAAAACATGTCCTCACTCTGCGATGACGTTGCATATACAAAAATCGTTCACGAAAAATTTGTAGAAGTTCATCACCATAAGACAAAAAGGATTCCGAACCCTGTCGACAAGGAAAAAATGCTTGAAAGTCAGCGTCTAAGGGAACTTGCTAAAACTATCGTAACATATCAGAGAGTTGAAAAAATGCTCTTTAAACTTATAGACGAGGGAATAATTCCCGAAAACTTTTCAAAATCCGATATGGGTACGATTTTAAAAAATCTGCCGTCTGCCGTATATCATGACTGTCTGAAAGAAGAACCCGAAATCGTAGGTCAGATTGAAAATTTCGGAAAATATTCCGGAAATATTACTATCAGTATTATAAAAACTATTCTTGACGAAAAAACAAGCAAAGGGTGATTGTTTATGAAATATCCCAAGCCTGATATGAAACACAGAAAATCCAAAAAATCAAAAGAGCCTGAACCCAAAAGAATACCTGCGGAGGATAAAACGATATTCGTCAACGGTGTCGAAATATTTATTGATGCAAAAGCAAACAACTGGGAATCAATAACAAGACGTCCTTATTATCAGATGAGGGGAAAAAGAATATCCGAAAGTCAGGCTTTTGAAATTATAAGGCTGACAGATGCATTTTTCACTCTGGAACTTGATTTGGAACAGGCTGTTCATTCCATAAATTTCAATATGTGGTGGTTCAATACAAATCACTTTCCATACAAATACGGCTGGGTTCGTCCTGACGGATTTGTAGGCACTAACGGCATTATGCAGAAATGGCCTGATATAAATGAAATTATTGAGGAATGGAGTACATATGTCAGTCTCTTTCCGTATCTCGATTTGATTATCGGAATAACATGGTGGAATGAAATGCCTGATGAAAGATGGGAACTCTTTTCAGATTATATAAATCATAAAATCAGTGATGATGAATATATCTATAAGGAATACGATAACTTTCTTGAAAATCTCGATATCGGAATATGGGTTCATGACGGAAAAATTGAAATCATTGACGCTGAAAAAACTGCAAAAATCTATAAGGAATATGATGAAAAATATTCTGAAAGCAACAAAAGAATATACGTTTCCGAATATAATCAGGATTTTCAGCCCGATATTGTCAACTTTGAGTATCTTAAAAAATGTATTTCCGCTTACGGAATTGATGACCCCGAAACTTATCTCGAAAAAAATTTAAGACCTGTTATGTTTAAGGATATTAAAGAAAAACTTTAGATAAAAAATTCAGATGACTGCCCGAAAGCAGTCATCTTTTTTTAATCCTTCCGCACTATTACAACCTGCGTTGCAGTCGTATAGGAATTTGAAAAATCAACAAGCTTAAGACGCTCATCGGTAACAGTTATTCCCGCTACTCCTACATCTGAATCGCCCTTGACAACATCACTGATTATAAGGTCAAAATCCATATTCTTAACAACAAGCTCCATATTGAGCTTATGGCATACGGCTTTCATCAAATCAACGTCAAAGCCTATAACTTCATCATCTTCCGTAAATTCATACGGCGGAAACGTTGCATTTGTTGCCATAACAAGCTGTCCGCCTGTCGGTGCATCGTGATACTGGAAATCATACGGCTTTTTTGTAGCATTTTCTCCTGTCCAGTTTGCCTTTAAAGCATCAAGAGTTCCGTCTGAACGGAGTTCATAAAGAGCATTGTTTATTTTTTCCATAAGCTCCGTATTTCCTTTTTTTATCGCAACCGCATACTGTTCCTCTGAAAAGGTTTCTCCGAGAATTTCAACGTTTTTATTATTTGATACATATACCTTAGCAGGTTCAACATCAACTATAACGGCATCAAGTTTTCCTTCTGCAAGTTCTGCAACTGCCTCCGCACCGTCAAAATATCTTCTTACATCAGCTCCGTTTATATCAGATGCGTATGTATCTCCGACAGTATCAAGCTGTACTCCTATAATTTTTCCGTCCAAATCAGCTATTGAATGTACTGTATTACTGCCGGCACAGCCCGAAAGAAATACTGCAAGCATAATGCACAATGACGACATGGATATAATGTTTTTTAAGTTTTTCATAACTTTACCCTCCTCAAAATGATGTTAATATTATATCATAATTTATAGTTTATGTCAACTATTTAATGAAATTATTGTTATAATGCACAAATTGCACAGATGAATTTATACACAGAAAATTATAATCCTGAAAATATTGATTTTTCCTGTATTTATGATATAATTATAATAAAGGAGCGTGAATATTTTGAAAAAAATTATTTCAGACAAGCTTAACGAAATCGAAAAAACACAGAAAGTCCGGATAATTCATGCTGTTGAATCGGGTAGCCGTGCGTGGGGCTTTGCCTCTCCTGACAGCGACTATGATGTCAGATTTATATATATACGTCCTCTTGAATATTATCTGAAACTTGAAAAAACCCGTGATGTTATTGAGTATCAGCTTGATGAAACTCTTGATATAAACGGCTGGGATTTGCAGAAGGCTTTAAGACTTCTTTATAAGTCAAATCCTACTCTCTTTGAATGGAATAACTCTCCCATTGTATATAAAACTACTCCCGAATGGCAGAGAGTAAGAAATATTATAAATGATTACTTCAAATCAAAGCACGGTCTTTATCATTATTTAAGCACTGCAAAATCAAATTACCGTGAATATCTCAGAACCGATACTGTAAAGCTGAAAAAATATTTCTATGTACTCCGTCCGGTTCTTGCCTGCAAATGGATTATTGATAAAAATTCCCCTCCGCCTATGCTTTTTTCAGAACTTTGCAATGCGGAACTTGAACCGTATATGAAACCATACGTTGACAGACTTCTTGATTTAAAAATAAATACTCCCGAAATCGGTACGGGAAAACGCATTGACGAAATTAATAAATACCTCGATTCAAATATTGCGGAAATTGAAAAAATTATTTCTGATATGCCCGAAAATAAACAAAACAACTGGAATGCTCTTGATAAACTTTTCAAAAGCTTTCTGATATAAAGGAGATTTTTTTCTATGAACAGATTTAAAAAAAGCCTTTCGGTTCTTACTGCCGGAATTATTACTGCTGTACTTTTTGCAGGGTGCAGTGATTCCGAAAAGGATATTTTATCATCAGATTTATCAGAATCTTCACAGACGGAAATTCAAAAAGAATCTGATTCTTCAGATACAGTGACAGATGCCCCTCAGGAAATTTCATCTGCTCCCGAAACTACTACTGTTACAACTGTTCCTCCGCATGTAAGTCCTGTTGAAACAGTATCCTATTCTATGGCAAGCGAATTGGGTCAGATTAATGAGATACTTAATTATGATAAAAACAAAACATATAAGGCTAAACTTTCCGAACTTGCTGACGATGGCGACAAAATAGAATCCTTTACCTTTGTTATATATTCGGAGGACGGCGTTTCCGATATGGGAAGCTTTAACGGTGCTTTCGGAATATCCGTAAAAGAAGACTGCCCCTCTGCTACTGACAATTGCTGGTATCAGTCAGAGGACGTTGAAATTTCCGTGAATGGTGCTTATGCCGAAATAAAATGGAATGTCCCCTCCGAAATCAGAGACTATATCAATATAGATGAAAAAAGCTATGTTCAGTTCGGTTACTGGTGGGGCGGTGTTCAGTCAATCCGCCTTGAAAGTATTATATGCAGTTACTCAAAAACTGCCGAAATTCCTGTTGACAATACAAATACCAAAGAAATCGGAAAAACTCTCAATTACAAGAGCGAATCCACTAAAACTCTTAAAATCCCTATGGAGGAACTTATCGGCGATGATGAAATTCCACAGTATTTTGAACTTAATATTGAAAGCTCATCACCTATGAAAAAAATGTCGGGTGCTTTCGGAATTTCCGTTGATGATGACTGTCCCTCCGCTACGGACGACCACTGGTATCAGTCAAGAAATTTTGCTGTTCTCACCGATTCTTCAAATGCTCTGATATACTGGAAAGTCCCTGATGAAATTAAAGACTATATCTCCGATGACGGTGATTTTATGCTTGGTTTCTGGTGGAGTGAATCCGAAAATATTACGCTTAAAAATATTACTGTCAAATCAAGCCTTAAACCGGTAAATTCATCTGCTGACAATTCCGGCTCTCCGGAGGGAAATATTACTGACGAAAAACCGCATACAGAGGGTATTCCGGAGGGAACTCCTATGCATGACATAACATCTCAGCAGATTGTTGACGATATGCGTATAGGCTGGAATCTCGGAAACTCTCTTGACTGCTATGATAAAGAAAAGGAACTTTCCGCTTCTGAGACTGAAATTTACTGGGGAAATCCTGTTATTACAAAGCAGACTATTGATACTGTAAAGCAGGCGGGATTCAATGCTGTCCGTATTCCTGTATCGTGGACTAACCATATAGGCGATGACAATACCATTGACCCCGAATGGCTTAAGAGAGTAAATGAAGTTGTTGATTATGTTATAGACAATGACATGTATGCCATTATAAATATTCATCATGATGACTATACATGGCTTAATCCCTCAAAAGCCGATGAACAGGCTGTTACCGAAAAATTTACAAGAATATGGGAACAGATTTCCGAAAGATTTAAAAATTATGACCATCATCTTCTGTTTGAGGGTATGAATGAACCGAGAATTGTCGGTTCGGATAATGAATGGCTCGGAGGAACTCCCGAAGAACGTGAAGTTATAAATAATCTTTTCGATGTATTTGTAAAAACTGTAAGAAATTCCGGCGGAAAAAATTCCGACAGACATCTTGTCATAACTTCTCACGCTGCCTCAATAACTGCTGATGCTGTTAAGGCTGTTAAAATTCCTGACGATAACAAAATTATTGTATCTATCCACTACTATTCGCCATGGGATTTCTCTGACCCCGATGATGATTCCGCACAGTCTGCCGAATGGGGTTCTGATTCCGACAAGCTTGAGCTTGACAAGGGATTTGACCTTCTGAAAAATACTTTTGTTGACAAGGGTACTCCCGTAATTATCGGTGAATTTGGTTCTGTAAACAAAAACAATTACGCCGAAAGAACAGAATACACTGAATATTATATAGATTCCGCTAAAAAGCGTGGAATTACCTGCTTTATGTGGGACGAAGGCTCTAAGAAAAATTTCGGTATGCTCAACAGAAAGGATTTTACATGGTACTTCCCTGACATTGTCGAACAGGCTGTTGATGCTGTTGATTCCGAAAACTGAACATAACAATTAAACGACTTCCGGCATAAAATATAAAGAGAAATTTATTTCTCGGAAAGGGTGATTTTTATGCCGAAAATCTTTTTAAGTCCGTCAACTCAGGAGTGGAATAAATACGCTACTGAGGGAAACGAAGAATTATATATGAATTTCATTGCCGACCGTATGGAACCTTATCTGCGTTCAAGCGGTATAACCTATGTCAGAAATGACCCGTCAAGAAATGTATCAGGTGCTATAAGCGATTCAAATTCCGCTTATTATGATGTTCACCTTGCACTTCATTCAAATGCAGCTCCGGAAAATCTTGCCGGAAAATTAAGGGGCATCGATATATACTTTGCTCCCAACAGTCAGAACAGTGAACGCCTTGCGACTATAATTGCAAATAATCTCAAAAGCATTTATCCGCTTCCCGATAAAGTAAATGCAGTCCCTACAACAACTCTCGGAGAAGTTACACGCACTAAAGCTACTGCTGTCCTCTGTGAACTCGGCTATCACGACAATTACTACGATGAGGCGTGGATTAAACGCAATCTAAACGAAATTGCTAAAAATCTCGTCCAGTCACTCTGCGATTACTTTGGTATTCCCTTTGTAAATGCCGGACCTGTTCTTCAGGGAGTAGTCGTTACTGACGGCTCAAATCTGAATATAAGGAGCTATCCCTCAACAAACAGTAATATAATAGGTTCAATTCCGAACGGTGCTACTGTTACAATCTACGGCAATACAAACGGCTGGTATGTTATTTTCTACAACGGAATTACAGGATATGCAAGCAGTGATTTCATAGTCATATAGAAAAAAAGGGCGACCAGATGGTCGCCCTTTAATTCTGTAATTTTTCAGTTCTTTATGCTGTGCATAGGTGCAGGGATTCTACCGCCTCTGCTTATGAACTTTTCAGCAGATTTATTATTTATAGACATAACAGGGCCGCTTCCGAGAAGTCCGCCGAATTCAAGCATATCGCCTTCCTTTTTGCCGATAGCCGGAATAAGTCTTACGGCAGTAGTCTTATTGTTTACCATTCCGATAGCAGCTTCATCAGCAATGATTGCGGAAATTGTTGCAGGAGTAATATCTCCCGGAACAGCTATCATATCAAGACCGACTGAACATACAGCAGTCATTGCCTCAAGCTTTTCAAGTTTTAAAGTACCGTCAATTGCAGCGTCAATCATTCCGGCATCTTCCGATACAGGAATAAATGCTCCGGAAAGTCCTCCTATATGCGATGATGCCATTACTCCGCCTTTTTTTACAGCGTCATTGAGAAGTGCAAGTGCTGCGGTAGTTCCGTGAGTTCCGCATGTTTCAAGTCCCATTGTTTCAAGAATATGTGCTACGCTGTCGCCGACTGCCGGAGTAGGTGCAAGTGAAAGGTCAACGATTCCGAACGGTACGCCAAGCATTTCAGATGCCTTTGAGCCTACAAGCTGTCCCATTCTCGTAATTTTGAATGCAGTCTTTTTGATTATATTTGCAACTTCATCGATAGAGGCATCGGGATATTTTGAAAGTGCTGAACGCACTACTCCGGGGCCTGATACTCCTACATTTATAACGCAGTCAGGTTCTCCGACTCCGTGGAATGCTCCAGCCATAAAGGGATTGTCTTCCGGAGCGTTGCAGAATACTACAAGTTTCGCCGGTGCTATACAGTTGCGGTCAGCAGTTTTCAATGCGGATTCCTTTATGATTTCGCCCATAAGTTTTACAGCGTCCATATTTATACCGGTTCTCGTTGAACCTACATTTACTGATGAACAGATATTTTCAGTAACGGAAAGAGCCTCCGGAATTGATTTTATAAGCTCGATGTCTCCGGCACTGAATCCTTTCTGTACAAGTGCGGAATATCCTCCTATAAAGTTTACTCCGCATGTATCCGCAGCTTTCTGGAGTGCAAGAGCAAATTTGACAGGGCTTTCGCCTTTGCATGCAGCTGCAAGCATTGCTATGGGAGTTACGGAAATTCTTTTATGTATTATCGGGATTCCGTATTCCTTTTCTATTTTCTGTCCCACTGATACAAGATTTTCCGCCTTTGAAGTTATCTTGTTGTAAACCTTTTCACAGGCTTTATCTATATCGGGGTCTATGCAGTCAAGAAGCGAAATACCCATTGTAATGGTTCTGATGTCAAGACATTCGTCCTGAATCATTCTTATCGTTTCAAGAATATCGTATTTATTCAGCATTTCTAAAAAAGTCCTTTCGCTGTGTTTTTCAGATTTTGTGCATTGAGTTGAAAATATCCTCGTGCATTGTGTGTATTGAAAGACCGAGCTGTTCGCCGAGAACGTTGAGCTTGTCAACGAGTTCTGAAAAATCTCCGTCAAGCTTTGATATATCAACAAGCATTATCATTGCAAACATATCCTGAAGAACGCTCTGTGTAACTTCTATAACGTTTGCGTGTCTTTCGGCACATATACCGCTTACCTTGCTTAGAATACCGACGTTATCCTTACCGATAACGGTTATAACTGCTTTCATCATTTGAAAATCATTCCTCCAAAAAATTATTTACATTCATTATATCATATCATAAACAAAAAGAAAAGGGAATTTATATAATTTTATTTTTTTACAGAAAAAATTCCGAAAATATATAGCAATTTCTGAAAATATGTGATATAATATATTTCAAAATATACTGGAAGTGATAAATTTTGAATATTATTGACTGCCACACACATACACAGTTTTCTGTTGATTCCGATGCCGATATAATTCAGATGATTGAAAAAGCCATATCTCTCGGACTTTCAGCGTATGCAGTAACTGACCACTGCGAATGTAACAGATGGTTCGATGAGGAATACTATAAGGGTGAGGAAGGCTATAAATTCTATAATTTTGGTCAGGATTTTGAAAAATCCGTTTCAGCCGTTACCTCTCTGAAAAAAAAATATCCGGATTTCAATCTGCTCTGCGGTGTCGAACTCGGTCAGGCTACTCAGGATATTGAAATTGCCGAAAAGGTTGCAGGCGACAATCGTCTTGATTTTATTATAGGCTCTGTACATCAGTTGCCGAAAACCGATGATTTCTGCTTTCTTGATTACGAAACATACAGTTCAGATGAAATTAAAAATCTTCTTGAACGCTATTTTCTCGAAATAAATAAAATATGCAGTTGGGGAAAATTTGACGTTCTCGGTCATCTTACCTATAATTTAAGATATATGCATTCCGCACTCGGATATGACCCCGATATTTCTCCCTATGATGATATTATTGAGGACTCCTTTAAAAAGCTTGTTCAGAAAGGAAAGGGAATTGAAATAAATACTTCCGGTCTGCGTCAGTCATACGGTCAGACATTCCCGAATTTAAAATATATAAAAATGTTCCGTCAGCTCGGCGGTGAAATTATTTCTGTCGGTTCTGATTCCCATACTGTTGAGGATTTAGGCTCAGGAATCAAAGAGGGAATTAAGCTTGCATATGATGCCGGTTTTGAATATCTCTGCTATTTTAAACAGCGTTCGCCTGTTTTCATAGAAATTAATTAGAAAGGATTTTTTGAATTATGAATAAAATTATCGACCTCTTAAAACAGAACGCCCGATTCTCCAATGCACAGATAGCCGATATGCTCGGTATGTCCGAAAGCGAAGTTTCCGCACAAATCAAGGAGCTTGAGGATAAGGGCATTATTAAAGGATACAGCGTTATTCTCAATGAGGAAATTTATGACAATTCTCAGGTTACTGCTACTATTGAATTAAAGGTTACTCCTCAAAGGGACTGCGGTTTTGACGTTATAGCTAAAACTATTATGATGTATGATGAAGTCGAAAGCGTTTCGCTTATGTCCGGTGCATATGACCTCGCTATTGAAGTTACCGGAAAAAATCTCAAGGACGTTGCACTTTTCGTATCAGAAAAGCTCTCCACTATTGAGGGAGTACTCTCTACTGCTACTCACTTCATTCTTAAAAAATACAAGGAAAAAGGAATCTTCATCGAAGGTGAAGACGTGGACGAAAGGGGATTTGTCTGTCCATGATTGATTATAATAAAGCTCTTTCAGATAAAGTAAAAAAAATGAAACCCTCTGGTATAAGAAAATTCTTTGATATTGCTGCTACCAAAAAAGATGTTATAAGTCTCGGAGTTGGCGAACCCGATTTCTCTACACCTTGGGCTATAAGAAAATCTGCTATCAATACTCTTGAAAGAAAGAAAATTATATACGGTGCTAACAAGGGTATTGAGTCACTGCGTGAAGCTATATGCACTTATATAAATAAAAAATACGGTGTTCAGTATAATTCCGAAGATGAAGTCATTGTTACTGTCGGAGGCTCAGAGGCTATTGACCTCGCTATAAGAGCATTAATTGACCCCGGCGATGAAGTTCTTGTTGTTGAACCGTCTTTCGTATGCTATGCTCCTCTCGT
>JAEDMB010000003.1 GCA_016303235.1 Oscillospiraceae bacterium | reverse complement strand
AGCTGTAACTTTTCGAGAGCGTCACGCAAATCACCGTATTTTGCACCGTCTGCCGGATATATACCCGAATAAACCATAGGATTTACTTTTCTGTATCCTGCAAGAGGTTCATCGCATGGATTGTCCGCAAGTGTTACGGTATCGCCTACACGTGTATCGCCTATGCTCTTTATTGATGCCGATAAATAGCCTACTTCACCTGCTTTAAGCTCTCCGGAATTTATAAGTGATGATGCGTCCATATGACCTGCTTCAACTATGGTAAATTCAGCACCTGTTGACATAAGCTTTATTGTATCGCCTATCTTAACAGTACCGTCCATAACTCTGATATATATTATAACTCCCTTGTATGAATCGTAATAGCTGTCAAAAATCAACGCTTTCAACGGTTTTTCGGTATCTCCGGAGGGTGCGGGAATATCTGTAACTATTTTTTCGAGTACGTCCTCGATATTAAGACCTGTTTTAGCGGATATTCTCGGAGCGTCCATTGCCGGAATACCTATAACGGATTCAATCTCACTGCATACACGTTCAGGGTCAGCGGAGGGCAAATCTATTTTATTTACAACAGGTACGACTTCCAAATCATGTTCAATTGCAAGATAAGTATTTGCAAGTGTCTGAGCTTCAATGCCCTGTGATGCGTCAACAACAAGTATTGCTCCCTCACACGCTGCAAGTGAACGTGATACCTCATAATTGAAGTCAACATGTCCGGGGGTATCAATAAGATTGAATATATATTCTTCGCCGTTCTTTGCAGTATATTTCAGTCTTACTGCACGGGCTTTTATAGTGATTCCCCTTTCACGTTCTATATCCATATTATCAAGGAGCTGTTCCTCCATATCACGGACGGCAACTGTTTCAGTCTTTTCGAGTATACGGTCAGCAAGAGTTGATTTTCCGTGGTCTATATGTGCAATTATACAGAAATTGCGTATTTTTTTATTAGCTTCAGCCAAATTGCATACCTCATTTCAAAAAATCTTTCAGTTTATATTATAGCAGAATTTATTTCTGTTGTAAAGCATTTATTGACAAAGAATTTAGCTATATGATATAATATATCCGATATATCGGGGAGTTGATAAAATTGATAGTTTCGTTTGATTTAGATGATACACTTTTCATAAATCCGGAAAAATGCAATGCCGAAAAAAGTCTGCATTTTCCGCTGAATCTTATTTTCCGTGACAGACTCCGTGCCGGAACAGTAAAACTTATTTCAGAACTGAAAAAGAAAAATATCAATGTATGGATTTATACAACTTCATTCCGTTCAGAATGGTATATCAGAACGCTTTTCAAATGCTATGGAATCAATATTGATTATATAGTCAACGGCGAACGCCATAAAAAAGAAGTTCAGGGCGAAAAATCCGAACCTATGCCGTCAAAATATCCCTCCAGATACCGCATTGACCTGCATATTGATGATGATATATCCGTTGCGGAAAACGGAAAAATATACGGATTTAAAGTTTATCTTATTTCGGAAAATAATCCGCAATGGGTTTATGAGATTCTTAATCAGGTAAACAAAATCAAAAGGGCGGTATAATATTTACCGCCCTTGAAAATGCTATTCAACCTGTTTTGTTAATTAATAAATTTATATGGTGCAGGGTGGTGTAGGGTGTGCAGGGTTTTTCTATAACTATCGTGAAAAAAATGGTAACAATAAAAAATATAAAGCTCCTGTAAAGTGCCTGCACACCCTACACCCCTACACCCCAAAAAATTATTTTATAAGCTTTGCTATTTCCTTTGGAGTAAAAGTATATTTTTTATCGCAGAAATGACAGCATATTTCAACATCTTTTCCCTCATCAGCCATTGCGGAAAGTTCTTTTTTTCCGAGACTGATTAATACTCTTTCAGTACGTTCACGACTGCAGTCGCATTTATAGAATACTTCCGATTCATCAAGAATATTCGGTTCAAGACCGTCAAGAAGTTTCAGAGCTATTTCCTCCGCTGTCAGACCGTCTGTCATCATAGTTGTTACGGGAGGGAGAGTATTTATATTTTTTTCAAGAACATCAATGCACTTTTCATCTGCAAAGGGAAGTAACTGTATAAGATAGCCTCCCGCAACTTTTACGGTCAAATCAGGATTTACAAGAACTCCAAGACCGCATACTGTCGGAATCTGTTCGCTTGTTGCATAATAGCTTGCAATATCCTCGGCGATTTCTCCCGATACAAGCGGAATCACTCCGACATAAGGTTCTTTCATTCCCAAATCCTTGACTACTGAAAGCGTTCCGTCCTTGCCTACTGCACCGCCAACATCTAATTTTCCGTATTTATTCAGCGGAATTTCTACAACAGGATTTGTTGCATAGCTTTTAACGTTTCCTCTGCTGTCTGCGACTGCAACAAGCTGACCCGTAGCACCTCCGCCGTCAACTCTTAAAGTTACTGTATCCTGTTGATTTTTAAGACCGTATCCCATAAGTGAAGCACCTATCGAAAGCCTTCCGAGACCTGCTGTCACTACTGCCGAAGTTTTGTGTATTCTCTCCATTTCGGATATTATATCCGTACCGTCAAGGAACATTGATATTACAGATGCATCTTTTGATATTGCACGTTTTAAGATTCCCATAAAAAAATTTACCTCCTATATTTTTCTTGTTACGATTACTATACGCTGGCTTTTTTCATTCGGCGGATTAAAGCTGTCATCATCATATTCAGCAAGAATTTCAAGACCGCAGTCTTTCAGAAGATTTTCAATTGTTTCAAGACTGTAAGCCTTTTCTTTAAAATTCTCCGTTGTACGGTGATATATATTTCCGTCACGCTCAAAAAATTCAAGATTTATATTTACCTGATTATTATTTTTGTCAAGGGAATTTTCCCATACGCAATATACGTCATCAGTTTCATAAGTGAAAGTATTATCCGCAAGTATATTCTGATGCTTATAGACTGTATTCATATCGAATATAAAAAGACCTTTCGGCTCAGAAAATAAAGATACTTTCTGAAATACTTTCTTTACATCATCGATAGAATCAAGATGATTTATGCTGTCCAATGCACAGACAGTTATTCCGACTGTTCCGAACATATCAATATCACGCATATCCTGACAGAGATACTGTATAGGCAGATTTTTTTCAAATTTCTTGTCCATAGCAATTCCGAGCATTTCCATTGAATTGTCAACACCGATTACATCATAGCCAAGCTCCGCAAAAACTTCCGAAAGGCTTCCCGTACCGCAACCCAAATCAAGAAGTATATTATTATCTGTCTTATTGTATTTTCTTATAATTTCGTGAAAATATTCCCCACGCTTTTTATAGTCAATATTAGCCGTCAAATCATCATAGTATTTCGCAAATACGCTGTAACTGCTCATTTAATCACCTCTTTGTTTAAGTTTTTGGAGTTGCTGTTGCATCTCTTTCGTAGCTTTCAACAAGTGTTTCGTTTCCGTAATAGTCTATATCATATGTTTCAATAATAGTCGTTCTGTTTACAGTATCAACACGGTTTACTGTTTTCTGATACGGTAAAAATTCATCATCATACCACTTGTATTTAACAGTTTCACGGATATTGTTTTCTATGCTGAATGTATAATAATATTTAAATTCCTCACCTGTTTCGGAAATATCTGTTCCGCACTGCATTCTCTTTCCGATTTTATTAAGTTCGTCCCAGCGTTCAAACTGAAACGTCTGCGGATTGAATCTGTAATAGGCACCCTTTGAATCATACATGGTATTTTCGGGAATAAATAAATCCTTAAAGCCGTCAGAATCAAAATCCTCGCTTGACTCGGAAATATAATATTCGGGAGCATATTCAAATGCAGAAAGATTTTCATAAAAATCACCGGAAATATGCTGTAAGGAATCATCATATCCGAGAATCATAACATCAAGACCGCTTTTATTTACTCTGAAATAAATATCATCGGGATTAAAGCAACCAACTTTATTGCCGTTTTCATCATAGATAATTTTTTCACGTTTCAAAAGCTCCTCCGGTTGATTTACGCTTTTAATTGAATACGTTTCCGTCCAGAGACCTCCGCTGTCCTCATATCCTGTAATATGTTCGCGGAGTCTTATTTTCTGATATTTCCATTTATATACAAATTTTTCAAAGCGGTAATTTTCGCTGTAATTGTTTACCCAGTAAAGATTTTTATTTTCACTGTCAACAGCAAGCTCATGACCGATTTTATTAAGCTCGTCCCATTTTTCATAAAGCCTTGTAAAAGGATTGTAACGGAAATATGTTCCGCCTGAATACATTGCACCATTTTTCATAGATACAAATAAATCTTCATTTCCGTCAAAATCATAGTCATAAAATTCAATCTTGTTTTCATCGGGAGTATAATCACATTCGAGAGTCTGCAAAACTTTATCATCAAGCATAACATCAACGCTGTTTTCATTGACTTTAAATTCATAAAGAGATTTTATATCAACTTCCTTTCTTTCGGAAGTTCCGTCATCAGATAAAATCAGCTGTTCTCTTTTCAGAAGATTTTCATTTCCGTCCGAATCATAATTGAAAGTATCAATATAAATCAAGCCTTTTTCATCTTTATCATACTGAATTTCACGGGAAACAGGCTTTAATTTATCATTTTCCCATTTATAGACTGTATCCTCATAACCGGAACTGTTTCCCGTCACACAGGATTCGAGCCTGTTCTTGTCTGCTGACATAAGCAAGCCTATTCTGTTAAGTTCTTCACATTCTTCAAAAAGACCTGTTCCGGCATTATATGTATAGTAAACTCCGGAAACGTTCGGAGTTTCAAAAGATGATGGAATAAAAAAATCCTCATAGCCGTCAAAATTGTAATCATTGAAACTGAAATGCATTTCCGGAGAGGTATCAAAATAAGGCGGATAATTTTCAAGATAATCCGTTTCTATAAGCTGAATAAATTCACCTTTTTTTGAAACTTCTATGCCGGACTGATTCAGCCTGAATGACATTCCCGAGGGCAGTTCAATAATAAATTCAGCATTTTTATATGGATTTTCGGGAGCTTTTTTATTACTGCATGCCGTAAGGAATACAGCCGGAAACAATATAAATGCAAGTAATTTTTTCATAGCGTCATTCCTTTAAAAAACAAGGGACGCACCGCAAGTACGCCCCCCGCCTGAAATTATTTATTAGCACCACAGCACTTTTTATATTTTTTACCGCTTCCGCAGGGACATGGGTCATTAGGATTGATTTTTTCGGAATGTCTTACCTCATCAAAGCTTCCGTCACCTGCACCGGCATTAGGAGCGTCAGGTTTCTGAACCTGTTCACGTTCAGGCATAGCGTTTTTCTGAAGTTTTACTGTAAGCAACATTCTTACTGTATCCTCGCATATTGAATCAATCATAGCATCGAACATTTCAAAGCCTTCAAATCTGTATTCATCAGCCGGATTTTTCTGACCGAATGCACGGAGTCCGATACCCTTTTTGAGTTCTTCCATATCATCGATATGAGCCATCCACTTTGTATCAACAACCTTAAGGAGAATTACACGTTCAAGCTCACGGATAATCTCCTTGCCGTATTCATCTTCCTTAGCCTGATAGATTTCCTTAGCCTTGTCAGTAAGAGCAGTGATAATATCTTCCTTAGAAGTTTCTTCAAGTTCATTTTCCTCAAATACAAGGTCTTCTTCAGTGATAAGCCAGCCCATGAAGTATTCACGGAGTCCTGCCATATTCCATTCTGCACGGTCATCATCATCGGCAAGATATGTATTTACTGTATTCTTTACAAGGTCATCAATCATCTTGAGAATATTTTCATGCAAATCCTCACCGTTAAGAGCTTCTGAACGCTGATTGTAAATAATTTCACGCTGTCTGTTCATAACATCGTCATAATTAAGAACGTTCTTTCTTATACTGAAGTTTCTGCCTTCGACTTTCTTCTGTGAAGATTCGATAATCTTTGTAAGCATTTTGCTTTCGATAGGCATAGATTCTTCAACGTTAAGGGTTTTCATCATATTTTCGAGACGGTCGCCTGCGAATATTCTCATAAGGTCATCTTCAACGGAAAGGAAGAAACAGCTTTCGCCCACATCACCCTGACGTCCTGCACGTCCTCGGAGCTGATTGTCAATACGTCTTGATTCATGGCGTTCTGTACCGAGAATATAAAGACCGCCGGCTTCCTTAACGGCAACAGCCTTTTCCTTTACTTCCTCATTGAACTTGTCATAGAGTTCCTTATAAACGGCTCTTGCTTTGAGTATTTCCTCTTTGTCAGTATCAGCAAAACCGATAGCCTCTGTAATAATTTCTTCCGGATATTCACGCTTTCTCATTTCAGCCTTAGCAAGAAATTCGGCATTACCGCCGAGCATAATATCAGTACCACGACCAGCCATATTTGTAGCGATTGTAACTGCTCCGTACTTACCAGCCTGAGCAACGATTTCAGCTTCCTTTGCGTGGTGCTTAGCGTTGAGGACTTCGTGCTTTATGCCACGTCTTTTAAGCATTGCGGAAAGAAGTTCTGATTTTTCGATTGAGATAGTACCGACAAGTATAGGCTGTCCCTTTTTGTGACATTCTTCAATCTGATTTATAATAGCATCAAATTTACCCTTTTCAGTTCTGTAAATCTGGTCATTGTGGTCAATTCTTGCGATTGGCTTGTTTGTAGGAACTGCAACGACATCGAGCTTATAGATTTCCTTGAACTCATCTTCTTCAGTCATAGCAGTACCGGTCATACCGGAAAGCTTGTCATAAAGGCGGAAGAAATTCTGAAATGTGATAGTAGCAAGAGTTTTTGATTCACGGGCAATTTTAACTCCCTCTTTAGCCTCGATAGCCTGATGAAGTCCGTCATTGAATCTTCTTCCGAGCATTAAACGTCCGGTAAATTCATCAACAATGATAACTTCCCCGTCCTTTACAACATAGTCAATATCAGCTTTCATGATACCATTAGCCTTTATAGCCTGATTGATATGGTGAAGGAGTGTCATATTTTCGGGGTCCATAAGGTTTTCAACATGGAACGCCTGTTCAGCTTTTTTAATACCCTGAAGTGTAATAGTAGCAGTCTTAGCCTTTTCGTCAATAATATAGTCAGCGTTTTCGTTGGCTTCTTCCTGGTCAACCTTGTCGTCCATTTCAACGACTGTTACCGGAACGAGAGTTTTTGCGAATCTGTCAACTATTGAATAGAGTTCAGTTGACTTGTCGCCACGTCCTGATATAATAAGAGGAGTTCTCGCCTCATCGATAAGGATAGAGTCAACTTCATCGACAATCGCAAAGCTGTGACCTCTCTGAACCATATCCTTTTTATGTATAACCATGTTGTCACGGAGATAGTCAAATCCGAGTTCGTTATTAGTACCGTATGTAATATCGCAAGCATATGCGGCACGTCTTTGGTCATTCGTAAGACCGTGAAGTATACAGCCTACTGTCAAGCCGAGGAATCTGTGAACCTTTCCCATTTCCTCCGCCTGAGTTTTAGCAAGGTAATCGTTTACTGTTACGACATGAACGCCTTTTCCGTCAAGAGCGTTAAGATATGATGCAACGCATGCAACAAGGGTTTTACCTTCACCGGTTTTCATTTCGGCAATACGTCCCTGATGAAGAACGATTGCACCGATAATCTGAACGGGAAAAGGTTTCTTTCCGAGAACACGCCATGCAGCTTCTCTTACAGTAGCCATAGCTTCGGGAAGTATATCATCGAGAGTTTCACCTGTTTCGAGTCTGTTTTTAAATTCAGGAGTTTTTGCTTTTAATTCTGCATCTGAAAGCTTGCTGTATTCTTCATCAAGAGCAAGAACCTTATTTTTAATAGGTTCAATTCTCGCAAGTTCTCTTTTACTGTGTGAACCGAAAATTGTGCTTAAAAGTCCCATTTGTTTACCGCCTTTACTTCATTAATAATATATTTATATTTTAACCCGAATATATTGATTTGTCAATAGCTTACAAAAAAACACCCCCAACCGGAATCGAACCGATATTTAAGTCTTAGGAGGACCTCGTTCTATCCATTAAACTATGGGGGCGTGTCTGAATAACATTATATCACATATAAAAATAAAATGCAAGTGTTTTTTTGATTTTTTTTAAGATAATAAATGGGCGGAAAAAATTTTTCCGCCCGCACTGTCAATTATTATTTTCGGATTCTTCGGAATTTAAATCCTTTTTAACTGATATATCATCATCATCGAGAGTATATTCAAGTTCGCCTTTCATAAGCTTTTCGAAATCATCGCCGTCAATTTTTTCATATCTTATGAGATATTCAGCGAGTTCGTGGAGTTTATCCATATTAGCTGTAAGAATAGTTTCACATTCATGATAAGCATTAGTGATAATATCCTTGATTTCAGCATCAATTTCGGAGGCTACTGCCTCGCTGTAATTTCTTGTATGACCGTAATCCTTTCCGAGGAATACTTCATCATTATCAGAACCGTATACAACAGTTCCGAGCTTTTCGGAGAATCCGTATTTTGTAACCATATTTCTTGCGGTAGCGGTAGCACGTTCAATATCGTTTGATGCACCTGTGCATATGTCATCAAGAACAAGAGCTTCTGCACATCTTCCGCCAAGCATCATAACAATGCTTTCACGCATCTGAGTTCTTGAAACGTGGCTGTTGTCGTTAGCAGGTCTTGTCATAGTAAGACCGGCAGCCATACCTCTCTGAATTACAGTTACCTGATGTACTTTATCCTGAGTTTCAAGATTATAAGCAGCAATTGCATGACCTGCCTCGTGATATGCGGTAATTTTCTTATCGCGTTCTGTAACGACTCTTGATTTCTTTTCAGGGCCTGCAATAACTTTCAGTGTAGCCTCCTCAATATCCGATTCAACAATAGCACGCCTGTTAGCTCTTGCAGCAAGGAGAGCTGCCTCATTGAGAAGATTTTCAAGGTCTGCACCTGTAAATCCCTGAGTAGTTTTTGCTATTATTTTCAAATCCACATCAGGAGCAAGCGGCTTGTTTTTGGAATGAACTTTAAGGATTTCCTCACGTCCCTTTACATCGGGATAGCCGACAACAATCTGACGGTCAAATCTTCCCGGGCGGAGAAGTGCCGGGTCAAGAATATCACGTCTGTTAGTAGCTGCAATTACAATAACACTTTCATTTCCTGTGAAACCGTCCATTTCAACAAGCAACTGGTTGAGAGTCTGTTCACGTTCATCGTGACCGCCTCCGAGACCTGCACCCCTGTGACGGCCTACAGCATCAATTTCATCGATAAAGATTATAGACGGTGAATGTTTTTTAGCCTGTTCAAACAGGTCTCTTACTCTTGACGCACCGACACCGACAAACATTTCAACGAAATCAGAACCGGAAATAGGGAAGAAAGGACAGCCTGCCTCTCCTGCAACAGCTCTTGCAAGAAGTGTTTTACCTGTTCCGGGAGGGCCTACAAGCAGAACGCCTTTCGGAATTTTTGCACCGATTTCCTTATACTTGTTTGAATGTTTAAGGAAATCAACAATTTCTTCGAGTTCCTGTTTTTCCTCATCAGCACCGGCAACATCTGCAAAAGTAGCCTTTCTTGCATTTGCCTGATTTTTAAGGTTAGCCTTGCCGAAATTATTGTATTTTCCGCCAGCACCTGTCTGTCGCATCATCATGTATATAAATACTACGGCAATGATTACCATTATAAGAGTAGGTACAAGTGAAAGTAACCACGTGTTATCGTTTATCTTATAATAGTCCTGTTCAAGTGGCTGGTCGGGATATTTTGCATTATATTCCTTTCGGTAGTCCTTTGTATCTTCAAGAAAAATGTTGATATTCGGGACATTGTACCTTATTTTATTGTTTCCGTCCCTAAGCTGGAGAACAAGTTCACCGCTTCCGAGGTCAAGTGTATATGATTTTACTTCATAGTTATCAAAATGAACGATTATTTCGGAATATTCAGTAGTTTTTGCCTTTCCGGAAAACTGTGAAGCAACAAACCATATACCCAGAACAATAAACACAACAAAAAGGATATATGCTAAAAAACCTTTGCTCTTTTTTGGTGACAATTCATACAACTCCTATCTTTTATTTTAATTCTTTATATATGCCGATATAGTTCAGATTCCGGTAATGCTCCGCATAATCGAGACCATAGCCGACAATAAAGCAGTCATCAATCCGGAATCCGGCATAATCCGCCTGAACCGGTACTTTTCGCCTTGAGGGTTTATCAAGAAGGGTACATATCTTCAATGATTCCGGATTTCTGTCAAGAAGCATAGGCATAAGATATGAAAGCGTCAGACCTGTATCGAGAATATCTTCAACTATAAGAACGTCAAAGCCTTTTATATCTCTTGACAAATCCTTAAGTATGCTGACCTTTCCGCTTGATTCGGTGCTGTTCTGATAGCTTGAGACGCACATAAAATCTATTTCAAGCGGTAATTTTATTTCTCTCATAAGGTCGGCGAGAAAAACAACCGAGCCTTTAAGAATACTTACAAGAATAAGCTTTTTATCCTTATAGTCACGGGTTATTTCAGCTCCGAGCTGTCTGACTCTTTCGGAGAGCTTTTCCTGACTTATAAGAATTTCTTCAGCGTTTTTTGTATAGGACATTTATATTTTATCCCCTTTTTTTCAGTCTGCACAAACAGTAATTTCAAGTATATTTACAGTATTTTTATCGGGCTTTACCCTGTCAGCAATTCCTATTTTTTCAGCAAATACAGTGCCATAATCATCATCAATAAAATGTAGAAAAGGTCTTTCATCGGGTTCAATCTTTTCATTAATCAGCTTTTTGACCGATGAAGTAAAATTTCTGCCTACAAGTCTGATTTTATCACCGTTTCTTCTGTTTCTCAGAATCATTGTACCTATTATTTTATCATAATCAAGATAATAATTTGTAAACTTTCTGTTAACATTACAGTGTATTTTTAAATCTTCTGACTTTAATATTACGGCATCGAGAAAAATTCCCTTAAAGATTGAATTTCTGCCGGTATTAAGCGGAACGGAAATTTCATCAGCAGTTTTATTTTTGGATATTTTTTTAAATTCGAGTTTGTTTTTATCAGAAATAAAATAAAGTTCACCCGATATATTAAGCTTTCCGCCGTTTATAAGAATAAAATCAATCATTTCAAGGCGTTTATAGTCATAGGGAAGATTTTTTTCCGAGAGAAATTCCGCAATGCAACGCTGTCTGACAGCCTTATGAAATTTTTCAAGACCCTTGAAACAGTCATCATTTCTGCACTGAAGTTCTGCTTTTTTGGTTTCTTCTTCAATAAAACTGTTTTCAAGACGCAGAACTTCAAAAGTTCTTGAAGAAGTTTTAATCAGTGAATTATTAATCTGTTCCAGCAGTGGCAGAACATTGTGACGGATTTTATTTCTTGTATAATCATCTGAAAGATTAGTGCTGTCAGTAACAAATGATATATTTCTGATTTTCAGAAAATTTTCTATTTCCTCACGGCTTACCGTCAGAAGAGGTCTGACAATATTGTCCCTTACGGGAGGAATACCGCATAAGCCTTTGAGAGCCGTTCCCCTTGAAAGATTGTGAATAACCGTTTCAAGATTATCATTTGCATTGTGAGCAGTTGCAATTATTTTTCCCTGTGAATTTTCAGAAAATATTCCGTAACGCAGTATTCTTGCGGATTCTTCGGTGGAAATTCTTAATTTTTCAGAATATTCCTTTACATCGCATTTAACGGCTTTAAATTCTATTCCGAATTTTCCGCAAAGATTACGGCAGTACTGTTCGTCACGGTCACTTTCATCGCCTCTCAGACAATGATTTACATGAAGTGCTGATATTTCAGAAATTCCAAGCTTTTCTTTAAGCTCCATAAGCGATAAAAGCAGACATACACTGTCTGCACCGCCCGAAAGACCGCAGATAACACTGCAGTCCTTTGGAAACATATTATATTGCTTTGAAAATTCAAATATTCTGTCAAGCATTTATTTTCACCTATTCTGATACTGTTTTGTTGAGGTCAGAAAATCTTGTATATCTGCCGTCCCAGTACATATCAACTGTACCCTGTTCACCATGTCTGTTTTTGGCAACTATGCACTTTGCAATATTTTTGTTTTCGTCCTCTTTGTAATATGACTCACGGTAGAGGAAAAGAACAATATCAGCGTCCTGTTCGATAGAACCCGAATCTCTCAGGTCTGAAAGCTGTGGACGCTTGTCGGTACGCTGTTCAGTATTTCGTGAAAGCTGTGAGAGAAGTATAACCGGAACATCAAATTCCTTAGCCATAATTTTAATCTGACGTGTTATTTCCGATATAACTACAACTCTGTTATCTGATTTGCTTGTGGATTCCATAAGCTGAAGGTAATCAATAACGACAAGTCCGAGATTTTTTACACGTCTTAGCTTGGCTTTCATCTGCTGAACCGTTATTCCGGCAGTATGGTCGATATACATGGGGAGGTTGCTTATATATCCGGCACTTGTTGCAATTTTAATCCAGTCATTGTCGGGAATATTTCCGCTTTGAAGTACCTGAGAATCTATCTGTGCTTCGCTTGAAAGGAGACGGGTAGCAAGCTGTTCTCTTGACATTTCAAGGCTGAATACAACAACCTCCTTGCCTGATGAACGCTTTGCAACATTGAGAGCGATATTCATAGCAAATGAGGTTTTTCCCATACCGGGACGAGCCGCCACTATAATAAGGTCGGATTTGTTAAGTCCCGATGTTAATGTATCAAGATTTGCAAATCCTGTTTTTGCACCTACATATTTTTCTTTGTCAGGGCCTGAAATTTTCCCGAGTCTGTCATAAGCCTCATTGACTGCAACTTTTATATGGACAAGTCCCTGAGTATTTTTTCCCTGACGTATATCATATATTTTCTGTTCGGCGGAATCTATAAGCTTTTGTGCATCACTTGAATCCGTCCTGATTTCGTCCATAATTTCCTTCGCAGCAATCGCAAGACTTCTGATATAATATTTGTCTGCAACTATTTTACAATAGCTTGCTATATTTGCCGTTGAAGGGAGCATATCCGCAAGGCTTGAGAGATATTTTCTGCATGCTGTGGAACTTTCAAATATTCCGAGTTTTTCAACTTCATTCAGAACTGTTATTACATCGGCAGTCTCTCCGCTTGAAAACATTCTTAAAATAACGGAATATATTTCCCTGTGCTGGGGATTATAGAAATATTCACGCTTTACTGTTTCAACTACAACCGGAAGTACAGAGGGGTCTGCAAGAACAGCTCCGAGAACACACTGTTCAGCCTCCGTGCTGTGAGGCAGAGAAGTTTCGAGGAAATTCAAATCATTTTCAATCATAAATCAGGCCTCAGTCACTTCAACGGAAATATCAGCAGTTATTCCGGAGTAAAGTTTTACGCAGACATCAAAATTTCCGAAATTTTTTATATCAGTTTTAAGACTGATTTTCTTTTTGTCAACCTTAACGCTGAACTGTTCGGAAAGAGCATCAGCTATATGACCGGCGGTAACAGAACCGAAAAGTTTCTGATTATTTCCGGCTTTAGCCTTTATAATAACCTTTTTTCCGTCTATTTTTGATTTTATATCAAGAGCATTCTGCTTTTCGACTTCAATTTTATGTTGCTGTGAAGCTTTCTGACCTTCAAGCTTGTTGAGATTTTCGGGAGTAGCCTCAACAGCAAGACCTTTAGGAATAAGCATATTTCTTGCATATCCGTCAGCAACATTTTTGAGTTCGCCTTTTTTTCCTGAACCTTTTACATCTTTTATGAAAATAACTTTCATTTTAAAAACATTCCTTTCTTTTATGTGTTAAGAATTATCATTCAAGGATTCATCAATAGCCTTTTTAAGCATATCAACAGCCTCAGCAACGGAAATATCTTTCAGCTGAACTGCTGCCATAGTCTGATGCCCTCCGCCTCCGAGACGTTCCATTATAACCTGAACATTCATACTTCCGAGAGAACGTGCAGATATATTTACTATATCACCTGTACGGTAAACAACAAATGATGCATCTACTCCGGATATGCTCAGAAGGTCATCTGCCGCCTGCGGTGATATGATTCTTATATCATCGCTTTTCAGCTCCGTTGATGCAATTGCACATCTGTTATGTATATCTGCGGAAGATACTATCTGTGTCCGCCGTTTATAGGATTCTATGGAGCTTGAGAAAAGTTTTTTCACGGTAACAGTATCTGCACCGAGTTTTCTGAGATATGCCGCTGCCTCAAAAGTTCTTACACCGGTTCTCATGATGAAATTTTTTGTATCAAGAGTTATTCCGGAAAGAAGAGCCTCGGCATAGCAGGCATCAATGCTTGCAGAGCCGTCAAATTTGAAATACTGTATAAGTTCCGTTACCATTTCGGAAGCTGATGATGCATAGGGTTCATGGTGAAATATAACGGCATTGTCTATAAAATTGACGGTTTTGCGGTGATGGTCAATAACAACTACATTTTTAGCTTTTTTGTAAAGTTCCCTGCTTTCGATAAAATCCTTGTTATGGGTATCAACTATTATAAGCAAATCGCTGTCGGTTATGGATTCGACTGCTGTCTGCGGTGAAATATAGAAATCAGCCTTTGCAGTATCTTCTATATATTCTATAAGCTGAACGGCAAGATTTTTTTTGCGGTCAACAGCAACATAGGAATTTTTTCCGAGAAGTCTTACTGCTGATGCAAGTCCCGTTGATGCACCTACTGAATCCAAATCGCCGAAATTATGCCCCATTATAAAAATATTATCAGATTTTTCAATAAAATCCTGAAGTGTATTGGCAATAATTCGGGTTTTGGCACGTGATTTTTTTTCAACACCCTTTGAAACTCCTCCAAAGAATCTGAATCCGTTTTCAGTTTTTACAACAGCCTGGTCTCCGCCTCGTCCGAGAGCCATATCAAGACACTGCCTTGCGATTTTTTCGCTTTCTTCAAGAGAACCTGCACCCTGTCCCACTCCTATGGAGAATGTAAGGCAGTTGCGTTCCCCGACTTTTATTTCTCTTGCAACATCAAGAATTTTGAACTTTTCTTCTATAATTTTGTTCAGATGCCTGTCCTCAAGAATGGCAATAAAAGTATTATCGGATATTTTTTTAATAATTCCGTCAGTGCCGTTCATAAAGTTTTCAAGAATCTGTTCAGTTTCAACGGAAGTTTTAGCTTTTTCAGTTTCCTTTGCATTCTGCATTATATCATCATAATTATCAATCATCAGAATAAGGACTGACTGTCTTGTATCATTGAATGTTTTTTCAAGGCGGAGAAAATCAGTTACATCTGAAAAATACAGGACAGTGAGAATTTCTTCTTCCTTGCCCTTTGTAACTACGGAACGGACTTTATAGCTGTTTCCGTTTACCATGCAAAGACATTCACTGCCTTTTTTTATTTCATCAAGGTCAACGCTTATATAGTCAAGAAGTGAATATCCGAAAATATCCTGTTCAGCTGCAACCTTTTCCCTGAAAAATTCATTGTACCAGACAACAATTCCGCTTTTGTCTATAACTACGGCAGGGGCGGGAAGAAAATTCATAAACTCCGCCCCGCTCTGTTCAAGATTTGTGCTTATCCGGCTTACATGGCGGTACATATGCCGGAAATTTCCGGCAAGTACCGATATGAAAACTATGCAAAGCACTGTTGCAGGAACAGATATTGCCATAAATTCCCTGACGCTGTACTTGCACAGCATAAAAGATGCCACAAGCTCACAAAGAAACATCATCACTGATATTATTATCAATGCCAAGGGAAATTTCTTTTTCATTTTTTCATCTCCGCTCCGGTGAATTTAAACTTCCATAATAATCGGAAGAATCATCGGACTCCTTTTTGTTTTCTGATAAATATAATCCGAAAGAGCATCTCTCATCTTGCCTTTAAGGGTATTCCATTCCTTAAACTCACTTGCAGAACAGCTGTTCAGCGTATTTATAAGTATATTCCTTGAATCAACCATAAGTTCCTCTGATTCACGGACATATACAAATCCTCTTGATATAATATCAGGGCCTGAAACTACTTCATTTGTAGATTTTTCAATTCCGACCACTATTATAATAAGACCGTCCTGTGCAAGATGCTTTCTGTCTCTGAGAACGATTGCTCCGACATCTCCGACTCCAAGACCGTCAACAAGCGTTCTTCCGGCAGGAACCTGTGAAACTACTGACATTTTAACCCCGTCAGTTTCGATAACGTTTCCTATTTCGGCAATAATTATATTTTCCCTCGGTATTCCAACATCAACGGCAAGGTCTGCATGTTTCTGAAGATGCTTGTATTCGCCATGAACGGGAATGAAGAATTTAGGCTTTGTCAGAGCCATCATCAGCTTGAGTTCCTCCTGACATGCATGACCTGATACATGGACTTCATACATAGCCTCATATACGACCTCCGCACCGGATTTCATAAGCTCATTGACTACCTTTGTAACATATTTCTCATTGCCCGGTATAGGCTTTGCGGAAATTATAATAAAATCCTGAGGAGTTATATTGACTTTCTTATGGTCATTCATAGCCATTCTTGTGAGAGCTGACATAGGCTCTCCCTGACTTCCCGTTGTTATAAGAACTATTTGTTCATTCTTATAGAGATTCATCATTTCAATATCTATAATTATTCCTTCGGGAACTTTAAGATAGCCGAGTTCTATTGCGGTTGAAATTACATTTACCATACTTCTTCCGAATACGGCAACTTTTCTGCCGTATTTTTCGGCACAGTTTACAATCTGCTGAACACGGTGTATATTTGATGAAAAAGTAGCTATTATAATTCTTTTGCCCTCTGCTTTTTTAAAGAGATTTTCAAAAGATTCGCCTACTTTTCTTTCCGTCTGGGTATATCCGGGGCGTTCAGCGTTTGTGGATTCGGACATAAGAGCAAGGACTCCCCTGCTTCCAAGTTCTCCGAAACGTGCAAGGTCAATAATTCCTCCGTCTATGGGTGAAAAATCAACCTTGAAATCTCCTGTATGAACTATAACGCCTGCCGGAGTATGAATTGCAACTCCGACTGAATCGGGAATTGAATGGTTTACTTTTATAAGTTCAACACCCATACAGCCCATTTTTATTGTCTTTCTCGGAAGTACAACATTAAGCTGAACCTTTCCGGAAAGTCCATGCTCCTTAAGCTTTCCGTCAACAAGTCCGAGTGTCAGCTTTGTGCCGTAAACGGGGACATTTATTTTTTTCAGAAAATAAACAAGTCCTCCGATATGGTCCTCATGTCCGTGAGTGAGGACAATTCCCCTTAATTTATCACGGTTTCTCTCAACATAGGTGAAATCGGGAATTACTATATCAACTCCGGGCATATCAGCGTCCGGAAAAGCCAGACCGCAGTCGAGAATAAACATATCATTTGAACATTCAAAGACAGTCATATTCTTTCCGATTTCGTTAAGACCCCCCAAAGGAATAATTTTCACGGGAGTTTTTCGGGACTCTCTTTTTTCCTTTTTTGGTTCGGGAGCGGAAATTTCCTGCTGTTCCGGCTTTCTGCGGACATACTTTCTTTTATAGACAGCCGGAAGTTTTTTTTGATTTTCCTTTTCGTTCACTTTATGACCTCACTTTCTGTACTGGTGCATTTTCTGATTTGCTTGCAGAAATAAAAATGCAGAAACTATGAAACAACGCACCTTATAAGAATCAAAAATAAAAATGTTTTATCTTAAAGGCGGAGATTATCCCAATCACGCCATTAAAGCCGAAAAAATATATACAATACTATTATACGTTATCAGCACTAATCTGTCAAGCGAAAAAGATGTGATTATACAAATTTTACAAATAGGATTTCTTATAGTCAGTTTAATTTTCTGTTTTTTTCAAGAATAAGCCTTTCCCACTTTCCGCAGAGTTCAGCGGATATTTCCATATTCATAGACTGAACTGTAAGCGTTATGCGGTTTTTACCGCTTTTTGAAAGCTTTATTTTTCCGTCATTTGTGAGAATAGTCCTTTCGGGTTCACGCATGGAAAAATCAGCATTTATTTCACGCCTTGCAGTGTAGAAAGGGGGAATTTTTCTGATAGCATCATATATGTTCTGTCCGCTGTTCATCAGACCTGTGCAGAGAAAAAGCGAATCGAATGTGAATTTCTGCTTATATACTTCAGAGTGATTGGATATATTCCGGTATGCATATCCTGCATTTATACTTTTTGCAAGTTCCTCTCCGGCATAGTGAAAATCTGTGGGAAGTATTACTTTTTCTCCCCTTTCCCACAGAACAAGCGAATATGCTAAGATGAGTCTTTCATACGATATAAAACCGAAATCAGTACTGTAACAGTTTACACGGCTTCCGTCCTCTGATACCTGAAAAATAATGTCGCCTGTTTCAGATGAAAAGAAATTTCTCCATATATCTGAAATTCTTCTGTTTCCACAGCTTACAACGGCATTTCCTCTGAAATTTTCCGGAAGTCTGTCTCTTAATGAGTTTATATAAAATTCCTCTGTATTTTCAAGAAATATTATTTTTCCGGATTTTTTTAAATTTTCCGCTGATTTATGGCTGTAAATTTTCTGCATAGTACTTTCGGGCATATTTATTCCGAATCCGTCAAAGAAAATCAGACGCAGTTTTTCCTTTCCGCAAAGATATATTCCACATTCACATTCAGAAAGCTTTATTCCGTATCTGAAAACCGGCATTACATCATTCACAGCAAATACATCGGAACCGCTTTTTGCAATGCCTCCTGCAATAACATAAAGTTCGGGATTCCTTGAATTTCCGTCAGTGCCGACTGCAATTCTTCTGAAAAGACTTCCGAGAAGTTTTCCGAATTCTGCAAGCTCTCCTATTTCCGGAATATCTGTTTCCTCGCAGAAATTATCCCTGAAACTGAATTTCCCTTTTTCACCGTAATAGCTCATAGCAATATACCTCCGTTTTATTACATCAACTTAAATATTGCCGGCTAATGAGATATTTATACTTAAAGAATCTTTATCTTTTTACTTTTCCGCACAGAAAAATAAGTGCAAGTATATTCGGAAATGCCATAAGACCGTTGAATATATCCGAAAGCGTCCACACATCTTCAAGTGAAAATACTGCCCCGAGAGATACTATAAGAGAAAATACAAAACGGTATTGCTTTATGTACTTTCCGCCCGATATATGACGGAATGACGTTTCACCGCAGTAATACCACCCTGTTATTGTACAGAATGCAAAAAGTATTACTGATATATTTATAAATATGTTTCCGCCGAAAGCTGTATTTATATCAAGTGTATCTGTAACAAGCAGAACCAGTGCCGTAAGGGTACAGCATACTATTGTATCAAGAAATACTTCAAATATGCTCCACATTCCCTGAACCGAAGGTTCACTTTTTTCGCAGGCACTGTGCATTATTGAAGAACTTCCCAGACCTGCCTCATTTGAAAAAATACCTCTCCTTATTCCCACCGAAACGGCAAATCCTCCAGCTGATTTGAAATCAAATGCTGAACTGAATATTTCTCCGAAAACTGCCCCAAGCCTTTCACGGTGATTTATTATGATTATAAGAGATATTATTATATATATTCCGGTCAGAACGGGAATTATTATCTGAGTTGCACTTCCTATACGCTTTATTCCGCCTGAAATTACTGCAAATACTGTCAGAAATACAAGAAATGCTGTCAGATATTTTCCGAATCCGAATTCAGAAAGAGCGTTCCCTATTGAATTTGACTGAACCATTCCGCCCATTCCCCATGACGCAAGTACACAAAATACCGAAAACATAACGGCAAGCACATCAGAACCTACTCCGTATTTAAGATATGAAACTGCTCCTCCAAGCCATTCGCCTTTTTCTTTGTGACGATAAAGTATTCCGAGATAATTTTCAGCATATACAAGAGCCATTCCGAAAAATGCTGATACCCACATCCAGAATATGCTCCCTGCTCCGCCTATTGCTATTGCGGACGCTACTCCTATTATGTTTCCTGTACCCATTGCCGTTCCGAGCGATGATGTTACCGTTTTAAGCTGTGATATTCCAGTTCCGGATTTTTCCGCATTTCCGGAATTTCTGCCCTTTATAAGAAAAGAAAACATTCTGAACTGTATAAATCTGAGCTTTACAGTATAAATTAATCCTGCCGACAAAAGCAGAAATATCAAGCCTCCGCCCCATACATATCCGTTTACAGTTTTTAAAATATTGCTTATATTCATTTTTTACCCCTTGTAATTATATAATATTTTATGGTATAATATATTTATATAAATTCATAATTATGGGGGATTTTATTTTGAAAATATACAGTGCCGACAAAACTCCTATGAATATTATAAGAATACTGACGGCAGTTATTACAGTAATTCTTCTGATACTATGCCGTATTTTCATACCCTTTTATATGCTTATGATTATTCTTATGTCGATATTCTCGGCAGTAGGAATAATACTTATATTTTTTTATTTTCCGGCAATGTTCCGGAATCTTGAATTTTATTTCGGTGAAGATACTATAACAAAAAAATACGGAGTTTTTTTTAAGCGTGAACAGACTATTAATATATCCTCTGTTCAGTATATCACAACAGGATTCTGCCGGCTTGAGGGATTCTGCTTTATAGTTCTCAATGTTTACGGCGGAACTATGATTATTCCGTTTTTAAGCAACAGAAATTTCAAGTCTGTTGTAAATCAGCTTGAATATACTGTCAAAAGGAAGTGATTAGACTGTATCACGAACACCCTCTTAAAATACTTAAATATTCGGCTAAAAATATATGGCTTCTTATATTTCCGCTTCTGCGAGGAATAAAGGCATTCCGTCTTGATGTAAACCGCCTTTATGAATGGATTAAAGGCTCATGGTTTGATTTGCTTATAATACTGGCTATTCTGCTTTTCGGATATATAAAATGGAAATTTTCCTTAATATCGGTAACAGACAGTTCAATTATTCACCGTCAGGGGATTATATTCAAAATAAAGACTGATATTCCGATAAAAAATATTTCATCTGTAACTATCGAACACCCTTTTCATCTGCGGATTTTCAGGGCAGTAAAATTCTATGCTGATACACGTTCCGGAACGACTCCTTCAAATGACATGTATCTGCTTTTACAGCGTAAAACACTTGATGCTATTATGAAAAAAATACCCTCCGTATCACGTCAGAACAGTATAAAATACAGCCACAAGCCTAAGCTTTATCTTATATTCTTATTTTCCGCACTCTTTTCAAGCAGTCTTTCGGGAATTATATATATAGGAGCATTTTTCTTTCAGGGCGGTGAAATCGCAAAGGATATTATCTTAACATCAATAGATATAATTTCCGCTGAAACTTCAAAATTTATTGTTTCGGCAGTTCCGCCCGTCATATGGGGTATTATGATTTTTCTGCTTTCGACATGGATTATTTCATTCATAGTAAACCTTATAAGATACAGCGGATTCAGCATAAGGCATGATTCCGATATAATCGAAATAAAATGCGGTTATATTACAAAACGCAGATTCAATATATTTATGAAAAAAATAAACTATATTGATATACGTCAGAACGTAATCATGAAACTTTTCAGAGTTATGTCCGTAAATATAAGCTGTTCGGGATACGGTTCAAACACAAAAAATCTGCCTGTACTCGTTCCGATTATAACAAAAAGAACTCTCAACGAAAATCTTTCCGACATAGTTCATGCAAGATTCAGCATAGCCAAACAGTATAAGCCGAAATTAACAAGTTTCTGGCAGTATATATGGATTTCCGTAATAATATCAGTTCTTATACTTCCGGTTACAGCCCTGACAACATATTTTTTTCCCGCATTTCATGAGCTTGCCGTATTCGTTACCGTTATGGCTGAAATACCTGCATTATGGTCTGTTATAGTAAATCTTACAGCTCTTTTTACAAGCGGTATAACATTCAATGACGGCTATATTCAGATAAACTATGCAAAAGGTCTTTCGTTTCATACGGCTATTGCCGAACCCGAAAAGGTTGCAAGCTTTCAGATAAAGCAGTCTCCTTTTCAGAGAATATTTAAAAAATGTACTGTATCTGTATATTTCGGAAGTGAAATTTCTGTTCGCCATACCGTCAAGGCTATTCCTGTTGACGATGCAAAAAAAATTCTTGATACAATAAATTTATATCTATAAAAACAAAAAAACGGGCGAACACAATTCGCCCGATTTTTATTTTATTATGTCCATGAACACATCCAGTTATAAATGCCCTCATACTGCTTTGCAGAGCTGTTCCATGAGAAGTCTTTTTCCATACCTCTCTTTACAATCTTATCCCATTCCTTCGGAGTTTCAAAGAATACTTTCTTTGAATAGTTGATAACGCTGAGCATTTCCTCGGCATTGTAATTCTTGAATGAGAATCCTGTGCCTGTTCCTTCAAATTCGTTGTACGGCTCAACAGTATCCTTAAGACCGCCTGTTTCTCTTACAATCGGAACTGTTCCGTATCTGAGTGACATAAGCTGAGTAAGACCGCAGGGTTCAAAGAGTGACGGTACAAGCATTGCATCAGCACCGGCATAGAGCTTATGTGCAAGGTCATCGGAGTAGAGTATATTTGCGGAAACTCTGTCCTTGTATTTCCATGCATAGTGCTTGAACATGTTTTCATATCTGCTCTCGCCTGTTCCGATTACAACAAGCTGTGTATTTGAATCAAGAATTCTTTCGATAGCATACTGAACAAGGTCAAGACCTTTCTGGTCAGTCAGTCTTGAAATAATCGCAATCATATACTTATTGGGATTCTGAGGAAGTCCGAGCTGTTCCTGAAGTCTTCTCTTGTTTTCAGCCTTGCCCTTTCTGAAATTCTTGCTTGAATACTTAGCATAAATATGCTCATCAGTAGCAGGATTGAAAATCTGATAATCTATTCCGTTGACGATACCTCTCAACTGCATTTTCTTTGCTCTGAGAAGTCCGTCAAGACCCTCGCCGTAGAAAGGATATTTTATTTCGTCCGCATAGGTTTCGGAAACAGTTGTTATGTAGTCGGCATAAACAAGTCCGCCCTTGAGCATGTTCGCATCTTTCTTGTATTCGAGTTTGTCCGGAGTAAACATATAGTCCGGAAGATTTGTGTTATACTTGAAAGTATCGATATTCCATATACCCTGAAATCTGAGGTTATGTATAGTCATAATCGATTTTGTGTGATTGTAGAAAGGGTGTGACGCAAATGTCGATTTGAGGAATACCGGAATAAGTGATGCCTGCCAGTCGTGACAGTGGATTATATCGGGACAGAAATTAACTACCGGCATTATTGCAAGAACAGCTTTGCAGAAGAATGTAAAGCGTTCAATATCCCATTTGAGGTCTGATGAATAGGGTGTATTGCATTTGAAGTAGTAATCATTGTCAACAAAGTAGAATTTTACTCCGTCATATTCATATTCCATTATGCCTACATGAGTACCTACAATTCTCTTTCCGAAGTCCATATAAAAGTGGGTGACATATCTGAACTTGTCACGGAATTTTGAAGGGATACAGGTATAATAAGGCATTATTACTCTTACGTCAAACTGACTTTTGTCAAGATATTTCGGCAAAGCACCTACAACATCAGCAAGACCGCCTGTTTTGATAAACGGTACACATTCTGATGCTGCAAAAAGAATTCTTTTCATAGAATCACTCCTTAAATTATGATTTAATTTCATAAACAAAAAATCAAAAAATTTCATATTCATATTATAATACAAAAATCAGAATAAGTCAATAGAAAAACTGTAAAAAAAGTACAATTTTTTTGAAAATAATTAATATATGGTTATTGCCTGTTTTTCAAGCTGATTGTAAATTTCTTCAAATCTGTACATGTCATAGGTATATTCGCCTTTAAGGGGGTCACATACTGTTACAGTATTATTATAAGTATCATATCCTGTCAGAAGCATACAGTGTTCATTTTCATACCACCATACTTCTTCGCCGTCGTCCTCCATAATCCATGCGTTGTAATATCTCACGTCAACAAGGCTCATGCTTGCCCATACTACAACAGGCTTATCGTCAGATATATAATAAAAAAGGTCACTGAAATCACTTCCGGTAAGGTCATAAACATCAAAATCGCTGTCCATATCCTCAAGATATTTCTGTGCTGATTCGGCAATTACCGGAGAATAGCACCCGAATCCCGTGCTGTCCTTTGGATTTCCTACAAAAGCTTCATAAAAATTTTCCGTATAGTCGAAATTTTTTTTAAGGTAATTATCGGACAAATCAACTTTATCAATATCAAATCCGAGATAATTAAGGAGCATCGCAAGGGAAGTTATTTCACACCCTGCCGGCAGTTCGGGTTCCTGATAAACCGGTTCAACTTCTATATAATATTCTTCCGGAATTTCTTCATCACTGAAAGCTCCCGCACTGCTGACTTTTATTATTTTCGGAACATCGGGAGGTTCAGTAATCTTAGTCACAACAGTTTCGGTCTGAGTTATAGCAGATGTCGTTGCATATGTCTGAAATGTTACTGACGGCACAGTCTGATGACGTATTACTGATGTCTCTTTGTTTTCTCCATAATCTCCGCATGAGGAAAGAATACATAATGCAAGGACTGATGACAGAACAGGCATTTTAAACTTATTCATTTTTTAAAACTCCTTGTATGAAAAACTTTTTAATCCAAATCTATCACAAATTTGGAACGGTAATCTTTCTGAGCAGACTGTATTTTATAAAGACCAAGTCCATATATATCAGATGCTCTTGCCTCAAGCTGTGTAAAGCGTTCAGCATCGGGGCTTATTTCCGCAAGCTTTGCAAGTGATGTATTGTAAGGAAGAACGGATTTTCTTTTCATTTCAGAAAGAATGTCAATACCTCTTTCATTTGAGGCAAGAATCCTTATATAAGGAGGAAGAATTTTTATATCATCTTTTTTTATGCCTATGAGAATATTAAGCAATGCACGTCTTATTCTTGACATGGTATAATTTTTTGATTTCACGGTAAATTCAAGCTCATCAAGAGAACCTGACATTCTTGCATTGTATATTCTTTTGTCCATTCCGGCTGAAATATCACATATATCAGAAATTTCTTCCGGACTGACCGTGCGGAGCTTATATAATATAATTCTCTCAAGGCGGGTTATATCAGCAAGTTCACCGTTTTCAGATGCCGTTCTTACCGCACTGCTCCATAAAGGAGTTGTATAGTTTTCAATAGTATCAAATCCCGTTTTAAGCTGTTCCCTTATATATGACGCACTTGCAAATCCGTCATCGGAAAATCCTCCGTCATGCGGAACGCTTTTTCTTTTAACTGTGAATATTCCCATATCCGGAGCATATTTTTTTAAAGCTTTCATATACTCGATAGCAAGAATATTATTAGGCTGAAGAATTGTTTCCCCTGCCTCCTCGCTGTATCTCATAACTATTGAAGTCAATGCACGGGGATATGTGTAACCCTTTTCCATAAGCTCATGTATATCGCTGAGATTGTTTTTTACTGCCTTTTCGGAAATTTCAAGAGCCTTTTCAAGCTTTTCAACGTCACCGCATTCACTGCCAAAAGAAATTTCATCTGCAACACCCATGGCACTCAAAAGATATACTGCACCCTTTGCATATATTTCTGCCGGTGCAAGACAGTACGGCACAGGTATTTCAATTACAAGGTCTGCACCCGACTTTACAGCAAGCTTTGCACGGTCAAGCTTATTCATTACAGCAATATCGCCCCTCTGAACGAAATTTCCGCTCATTACAGCTACTATATGCGTTGCACCGTTCTTTCTTGTTTCCTCTATATGATGAAGATGTCCGTTATGAAATGGATTGTATTCACATATAATTCCGGTTACTTTTATAAAAATCTCCTCCTTGGCGGGCTTTTGTTGAATATATTAAAAATGCAAAAAACCCTTGCAAAATCAGACAGAAAAGTATATAATTATCTTGCAGACTATTTTTTTTGAAAGGATTTGTTTATTAATGATTATTTTAGTAGTTAATGCAGGCAGTTCATCTCTTAAATATCAGCTTATTGATATGAAAGACGAAAGCGTTATCGCTAAGGGCAACTGCGACAGAATCGGTATTGATGGCCATATCTCACATAAGACAGGTGACGGCAGAAAGCTTGAAGCTGACTGCAATTTCCCTACTCATACCGAAGCTTTCCAGAAACTTGTTGAAACTCTTACAACAGGCGATTATGCAGTTATAAAGAGTATGGACGAAATTTCCGCAGTAGGTCACAGAATAGTACAGGGTGCTGAAGTTTTTGATAAAACTACTCTTGTTACTGATGAAGTTATCGACAAAATCGATGAACTCCGTGAACTTGCTCCGGTACACAATCACCCTCACGCTCTTGCACTCAGAGCCTGCAAGAAAGTTATTCCCGAAAATGTTCCGCAGGTTGTTGTATTTGATACAGCTTTCCACCAGACTATGCCGGAACGTGCTTATATGTTCGGACTCCCTTATGAGGATTACGAAAAATATCATGTAAGAAAATACGGTTTCCACGGAACTTCCCACAGATTTGTTACTTCTGCACTTGCAAAGGCTATGGGTAAGGATATAAAGGATTTGAAAATCGTTTCATGTCACCTCGGCAACGGTTCATCAATCACTGCTGTAAAGGGCGGTAAATCAATAGATACTTCAATGGGATTCACTCCCCTTGACGGTGTTGTAATGGGTACTCGTACAGGAAGCGTTGACCCCTCTGCCGTAACATTCGTAGCACAGAAACATGGATTTACTCCTGCTGAAATGAGCGACTATATGAATAAAAAATCAGGATTCCTCGGACTTTCCGGAATATCCTCCGATAACCGTGAAATTTCCGCTGCCGCAAAGGAAGGCGACAAAAAATCCATGCTTGTATGCGATATGCTTACATACGAAATCAAAAAGTATATCGGTGCTTATACTGCTGCTATGGGCGGTCTTGATGCTGTAATATTTACAGGCGGTATCGGTGAAAATGATGCTCCTACAAGAGAAAATTCATGCTCTGATATGGAATTTTTCGGAATCAAAATCGATAAGGAAGTAAACAATTCAACAAGAGGAAAACTTCAGAAGATTTCCGCACCCGATTCAAAGACAGAAGTCTGGGTAGTCCCTACAAATGAAGAACTCCTCATCGCAAGAGATACTCTGGCTCTTATTTCCGAAAAACACTGAACTTATTATAACACTTTGCAACATAAAAAATCAATAGCTTAGTGCAAAAAAATTTTTCCCCGTACTGTAAGTATTTACATTACGGGGATTTTGTTTGACAAAAGCTTTTCACTGTGATATAATATTAAAAAAATAACAAAGGGGGAATTTTCTTTGATAAAGGCTGTTATATTCGATTTGGACGGCACTCTTGCCGATTCAATGCATGTATGGTGCGATGTCGATAAAAAGATTATTGAAAAATACGGAGGAGTTTATACTCCCGAAATATCTGAAAAACTCAAAACTATGACTATTGAACAGTCATCGGATTTTTTTATAAAGACACTCGGTCTTGATAAAACTCCTGAAGAAATTACAAACGAAGTCGCCCAGACAGTATTCAATCAGTACAGATATGAAATAAAACTGAAAGACAACGCTCTGAATATCCTGAACTTTCTGGAAAAAAATAATATACCGTTCTGCATAGCAACTTCAACTCACAGAATACTTGCGGAGGCACTTCTCCAGAGATATAATATAGGCAACAGGTTTGAATTTATTCTCACCGGAGAGGATATTCCGAAAAGCAAGAAATTCCCCGATATTTATATAGCAAGTGCAAAAATTATGAACACTGAAATATCCGAAACACTTGTTGTTGAAGATTCTCTGCACTGCGTTCAGACTACTGTAAAAGCCGGATTCCCGACTGTTGCAGTATATGATGATTTCAATAAAAATGATTTCCCCGAAATGATAAAGCTTGCTGACAGATTTATATATAATCTTATTGAACTTGAAAATATTATAAAGGACTGGTAATTTATATAATGAAAAAAGTTATGGTTGGTATGAGCGGAGGCGTTGACAGTTCAGTGTCGGCACTTCTGCTACGTAATATGGGCTATGATGTTACAGGCGTAACGTTAAAGCTGTTTTCAAATGAGGATATTATCGAAGCTGAAAAAACTAACAAGACATGCTGTGCTTTATCCGATGTAGAAGATGCAAGAAGTGTCGCATACAAGCTCGGATTTGAACATGTCGTTTTTAATTTCAGAGATAAATTCAGGGAATGTGTTATGAATCCTTTCGCTGAATGTTATCTGTCGGGAGGTACTCCTAACCCATGTATTGAATGTAACAGGCATATAAAATTCGATAAAATGCTGTTGCGTGCAAAGGAACTCGATTTTGACTATATCGCAACAGGTCACTATGCCGTTATAGATTTTGATGAAAATTCCGGCAGATATCTGTTAAAGCGTTCAAAAGACAGGTCAAAAGACCAGACCTATGTATTATATTCTCTGACACAGGAACAGCTTAGTCATACAATTTTCCCACTTGGAAACTTAACTAAAAACGAAGTACGTGAAATTGCAGACAATTACGGACTTGTTAATTCACAAAAGCCCGACAGTCAGGATATATGCTTTGTACCTGACGGTGATTATTCATCATTTATCAGAAAATTTAAAAATATAAATATTCCAGAGGGCGATTTCGTAAGCACTGATGGAAAAATTCTCGGAAAGCATAAGGGAATTATCAATTACACAATAGGTCAGCGTAAAGGTCTGGGAATATCTCTCGGCAAGCCCGCATATGTAGTAAAAAAGGATATACAGAAAAATCAGGTAATTATCGGCAGTGAATCGGATTTGTATACAAATTCACTCGATGCGTGTGACGTTAATCTCATTCCGTTTGATACTCTCGAAAAACCTTTGCAGATTACTGCAAAAACAAGATACAGCCAATCCGAACAGAATGCAGTTCTTTCATATAAGGGTGACGGAATATATCATGTTGAATTTGAAAATCCGCAGAGAGCTGTCACAAAAGGTCAGGCAGTTGTATTTTATGACGGTGATATTGTTGTTGGAGGCGGTACTATATTATGACAGATTACTCTATGGAAAAGCTTACTGACAATATATTTGTATGTGCAAGCACTGAACACCGTTTCGGAACTGATGCATTTCTTCTCACATACTTTTCAAATTATCGCATGAAAGACAAAGTATGCGATTTGGGTACGGGTTGCGGAATTATTCCGATGATTATGCAGAAAAAAAATCCCCCTCAGATTACATATGCAGTCGATATTCAGGAAAGTGCCATTGAACAGCTCAAAAAAGGTATTCAGGCAAGCACCGTAAAAAATATTGTTCCCATACTTGCAGATTTAAAAGTCCTGTGGGATAACGCTCCGACAGGTCAGCTTGATTTGGTTATATGCAATCCGCCATATAAAGCTACCAATGCGGGAATCGAAAGCAGTATCACTGCACAGAAAATCGCACGTCATGAAATTATGTGCAATATCGATGATGTATGCCGTTCAGCATCAAAATTACTGAAATTCGGAGGAAGACTCTGCATGTGCAACCGCCCCGAACGTCTTGCAGATGTCATAACTGCTATGAAATCAAACGATATTGAACCTAAACGCATACGCTTTGTTGCTAACAATCCCGAACAGAGTCCATGGCTTTTCCTCATAGAAGGAAAAAAGGGTTCAAAACCATTTCTGAAAATAGAACCGCCCCTCTATATGAAAAGCAATGAACTTAAAGAAATTTATCAAATCGGAAAAGAGTGTGAATAATGGGTACTTTATACGTAATCGGAACTCCCATAGGCAATATGGAAGATATAACGCTCCGACAGCTTGAAACTTTTAAAAACGTAGATTTCATATGTGCGGAAGATACAAGGGTAACGCTTAAACTCCTTTCAAGATACGATATTCACAAGCCACTTGTAAGCTATCACGAACACAGTGGCAGAGAAGTTGCTGACCGCATAACTGACAGGATACTTAACGGCGAAAATGCCGGTATCGTTACCGATGCCGGTATGCCATGCATATCTGACCCCGGGGAAAATCTCGTTAAAATCTGCTATGAAAAAAATATTGATGTGAAAGTAGTTCCGGGGGCAAGTGCGGTTGTATCGGCTCTTGCAATATCAGGATTGAATACATCAAGATTTACTTTTGAGGGCTTTCTGTCAGTTACCAAAAAACAGCGTTTTGAACATCTTGAATCCCTTAAAGATGAAAAGCGTACTATGATATTCTATGAAGCTCCGCATAAGCTGATTTCTACTCTTAAAGATATGCTTGAATATTTCGGTGACAGAAAAATTTCGCTCTGCCGTGAGCTTACTAAAATATATGAAGAAGTCCTCAGAATGACAATTTCAGAAGCTGTTGAATATTATAGTTTAAAATCACCGAAAGGCGAATATGTTCTTGTAATCGAGGGAAAACAAAATTCCGAATCAGATAATATAAGCATTGAAAACGCTTTAAAGCAAGTCGAAAATCTTGTTGATGCCGGTGAAAAACCGGTTAATGCATGCAAGGCTGTTGCAAAGGAACACGGATTCAAAAAAAGTGATTTATATTCAGCTTTCTGCAAATCGAATCAGGAGGATTTTTCAGATGAATGAAAGACTTAAAAAGCAAATAGATTTTATTACTGAAATCGATAAGCTGAAAAATATTTACCGTCAGACTTACGTTCTTAATGAGGACAGAAAGGAAAACGATTCCGAACACAGCTGGCATATTGCAGTACTTGCATTTATTCTTGCTGAATATTCCGATGAACCTGTTGACGTTCTGAAAACTATTAAAATGCTTTTAATTCATGATATTGTTGAAATAGATGCGGGCGATACTTACTATTATGACAATGAGGGATACAAATCCAAAAAGGAACGTGAGGAAAAAGCCTCCGAAAGAATTTTCGGACTTCTCCCCGATGACCAGCGTGACGAAATGATTTCACTCTGGAATGAATTTGAAGAACGCAGAACTCCCGAATCAAAATTCGCAAACGTTCTTGACCATGTTCAGCCTCTTACTCTTAACTATAAAAAGCAGGGTATTGCATGGCAGGAGCATGGAATATATAAAAATCAGGTTCTTGAACGCAATTCCTATATGAAAGACGGTTCGGAAACTCTCTGGAATTATGTAAACGAAATTGTAAATAATGCCTACGAAAACGGCTGGCTTAAATGATTATGTAAAATATGCACTAAATTAACTGTTGATAATATCTGTTTTTTACAAGAGATACAAGAATTATGACAAATCGATGATATTTTTTTCCTTCACTTGAATTTTCGTTTTTTTTATGATATATTTAATAGTACATAAAAAACATTCTCTTTTTTTAATGCGAAGGAAGGAATAAGATGAAACAGAAATTTATTGATTTAAAAACTTCTATGAAAACTAAAATTCATAGGCTTAATCTTGTCCGTGACAGAAACACGGAAAAATATAAGCATTTAAACATGCTTTTAATTCTGATTTTCCCGGTATTTATTTCATGTATGGCGGAAATCAATCAGGCAAAATACGTTTCAAGCTTTCTGAAATTTGTTGCGGAACGTCCCAGCGTTATGCTTTTTAATTTTATCGTGGCATCGCTTATTTTCTATATGATTCTTGCGATTGTAAAAAAGGGCTGGCTTGCTATGCTCGTCCACGGCACAATATATATGCTTTTAAGCACCGTGGAACTTTTCAAGTATGGTACTAACGGAAATCATCTGATTCTTTCGGATATGAAACTTTTCAAAAGCGTAAAAAGCCTTACGTCCTTTGCGTATATAAAAATAACTCCAAGGCTTATTATATATTACCTCATAGCAATCGCATTTATAGCCATTGCATTTTATTTCAATCCGAAAATGCACATGAAACCTATTAAACGCTGTTTAACTGCCGGATTCTGTGCATTGCCATGCGTTTCGCTTATAGTTATACCGTCATTTTCAACTTCTGTATATTCTATCTTTGATGTGGATACTACTGACGCAAGCAATACATTTCTTCTCAATGAAAAATTTGAAAGCAACAGCCTGCTTGCATTTCTTGTTGAAACTGCATCGGAAAGCTTTGAAAACAGACTCGTTGAACCGGATTCATATTCTGAAGATACTATAAACAGTATTCTTAAATCTGAAAATATTGAGTCAGGCGATTTCAACGGCGGTCAGAAACCTAATGTAATTGTCATTATGAGCGAATCATATGCTGATTTCCGTGCATTTGATGAACTCAATGTTGATGATAAATATTATGAAAAATTCGATGAAGCCTGTACAGAAGGATATTCCGGTACACTTATCGCACCCACATATGCAAGCTTCACAGTACGTTCGGAATTTGAACTTCTTTTCGGTCTGCCGGTTCGTTCACTGAATGACCCCAATATGCCTCAGAGAGTTCTCGCAGAGAGAGAACAGCCTGCTATGGCTCAATACTATAAAGACTGGGGCTATAATACGGCATATATTCACCCCTTTACAGGTTCATTTTACAGCCGTCAGAGAGTATATTCAAGATTCGGATTCGACCAGATGATTTTTGATGAGGATTTTACTGTTCCCGTTGAACATTACGGAACATATATTGATGATTCCACGGTATTCAATCAGATTGAAAAGCTCCTGAACGAAAGCGATTCGCCTATGTATATTCACACAACTACAATGCAGAATCATCAGCCTTATGACCAGGGCGAAAACCCCGATGCCGAATTTGAAAACTATCTCCAGTGGGTTCAGCATACTAATGAAGGGCTTTCTGATTTTCTCGCAAAGCTTGAACAGCTTGACGAACCTACTCTCGTATTTATGGTCGGTGACCATTTTCCGTCATTAAAAGGCGGTTCAGGAGTATATGAACAGCTCGGAATTAACGGTGAAAACTGCAGTGTAATATATGAACAGAAATATCTCCTCTGGAGCAACTACAATGCTGATTTTTCATCAGTTCCGGAAGAAAAATTCTCATTTTTCTATGTTCCCTATATGCTGATGAATATTATAGACGCTCCGAGAGATGAATTTATTCAGAAAATGAATGAATATTTTGATGAAATGCCGGTTTATTCAACAAACTATGACGATTCCGCCGAACATAATCAGAAAATTGATATGCTGACTTATGACCGTGTTATCGGTGATTTGATTTCATCAAATCCCATTCCGGAAGAAAAACTTAATGCAGAGGAGACCGAAGAATGAAAAATATCCCGATAGGAATAACTGCTGAAATTTCACAGACCGTTGAAAAATCTATGCTTGCCGTAAATGTCGGCAGTGGCAGTCTTGAAGTTTTTGCTACTCCCGCTATGGCTGTGCTTATGGAAAAAGTATCATGTATCTGTATTGCTGAATATCTCGAAAACGATGAGACTACTGTCGGCACTGAAATAAATATAAAGCATATATCAGCTACTCCCGAAAATATGACAGTTACTGTTAAATCAGAAGTAACAGAAGTAAACGGCAGAGAAATTACATTCAGGTGCGAGGCTTTCGATGATGCCGGAAAAATAGGCGAATGTGTTCACAAAAGATTCCTTGTATACGGAAAGAAATTCACAGAAAAGGCAAAATCAAAAAAATCCGGCTGATAAAAAACAAGGGCGACCAGAAGGTCGCCCATATTTTTTTATTCGTCCTTTGCAATTAACTGGTCAAGATTGCCGAGCATATTGTCAACGCATATTGCATCGAATCTGTCGGCAAATTTTTCGTCAAGGTCAAGCTCAAGCTGTTCGCCTGTTTTCATATTCTTGACTTTTGCCTTGTTTGATACAAGTTCATTTTCTCCGAGTACAAGCGTAAATGATGCATTAATCTTGTCTGCATATTTCATCTGAGCCTTGAGAGTTCTTCCTACAACGTCATATTCAACCCAGTAGCCGTATTCACGGAGTTTCTTTGTTATTGTCATAGCCTTTTCAACTGCCTGCTCGTCCATCGGAACTATATACAGGTCACATGTGCGTGGCTGAAGGAAATCGCAGTTCTGATTTTCCATAACCATTATAATTCTTTCAAGTCCCATTGCAAAGCCAAGTGCAGGAGTAGGTTTTCCGCCGAGCTGTTCAATAAGACCGTCATATCTTCCGCCTCCGCATACTGTACTCTGAGCTCCTATATCAGAGGAAACAAATTCAAAAACGGTTTTTGTGTAATAATCAAGACCTCTTACTATTTTAGGATTTATCTTGAAATCTATATTCATATTTTTCAGATATTTCTGAAGTGTTTCAAAATGTTCACGGCATTCATTGCAAAGGTAATCAAGTATTATAGGAGCGTCCTTTGCTATATCGGAGCATATTTCGCTTTTGCAGTCAAGGATTCTCATAGGATTTTTTTCAAGCCTTGAAAGACATGTTCCGCAGAGATTTTCCTTTCTTGTTTCAAAAAAGGCTTTCAGAGCCTTATGGTATTCCGCACGGCATTTCGGACAGCCTATTGAATTTATATAAAGCTCAATATTTTTAAGTCCGAGGTGATTAAGAATACTGTTTGCAAGGGAAATAACTTCCGCATCTGCCGAGGGGAGCTGACTTCCTGCCATTTCAACGCCGAACTGATGAAATTCACGGAATCTTCCCTGCTGAGTTCTTTCGTGGCGGAAACATGAAAGTATATAGAATACTTTCTGAGGCATAGCATCGTTGAGAAGTCCGTTTTCGAGCATTGCACGGATAGTTCCGGCAGTACCTTCGGGACGGAGCGTATATTTGGTTTCCTTTGCCATTACTGTATACATTTCTTTCTGAACCACGTCAGTAGTTTCACCGACTGAACGCATAAAAAGATTTGTATTTTCAAAAGTAGGGATTCTTATTTCCTTGAATCCAAAATTTTCGGCATTGTCCTTTGCAATTTTCTCGACAGTGTGCCATTTGTGAATATTCTTAGGTGTTATATCCTGTACACCGTTAGGACGCTTTATATTAAGTGCCATAGAAACATTTTCCTTTCGATGAATAAATAAGTTTAAAAATCAAAATTGTCCCCAAGAAAATCAGGGACAATAAGAACTGCTGAATTTTCAGATAACAGGCTTGCCCATTTCTCTCCAGTCGAGGTCGCCTCTTTCGAGTGCGAATATAAGAGCTTCCGCAGTAGCTACATTTGTTGCTACGGGGACGTTATGCACATCGCACAGTCTGAGAAGATTCATATCGTTGACAGAATCATTTGAATGGGGATTTATAGGGTCTCTGAAAAACAGAAGTACGTCCACTTCATTGCATGCAAGAAGGGCAATAATCTGTTCAGCTCCTCCGCGACCGCTAAGGTATCTTCTTATATTAAGACCTGTGGCTTCGCTTACAAGCTTGCCCGTTGTGTTGGTTGCACAAAGTTTATGCTTTGAAAGAATACCGCAGTAAGCACTGCAGAACTGTACCATAAGTTCTTTTTTTGCATCATGTGCAATGATTGCTATTTGCATTTTTTCTCATTCCTTCCATTTTTTGTATAATAAAAACGCTTTTTTTTCAGGCATTTTTAATTGTCAGCGGAATATAGTCTCCCTGAAGTCTTTTTGAAATTGCATCAAATGCACGGAGACTCTCACAGTTTGTAGGGATAGGTTCACCCTTTCCTGTTGCAACGGTAAGAGGAAA
>JAEDMB010000063.1 GCA_016303235.1 Oscillospiraceae bacterium | reverse complement strand
AAATCATATATAGTTGAAGCGATTGACATACTGAAAAGCAGTTCAGAAGTATATGCAGTTGTAGCTCCTGCAATTTCAAGCCAGTTCACATATGCGAAACTCGGGCAGGTAATTGCCGGAATAAGAAAGCTCGGATTTTCTGAAATCGTTGAGGCAGCTCTCGGTGCTGATATGGTTGCATACGATGAATCAAAGGAGCTTGCCGAAAAGGATTTTATGACCAGTTCATGCTGTCCGGCATTTGTCGACTACATACATAAGCAGTTCCCGAACCTTGTTGAATGTATATCAGGCAATCTTTCGCCCGCAGCAAAAATTTCAAAGTATATCAAGGAAAACAATCCCGGTTCAAAGATAATTTTCATAGGTCCCTGTACAGCAAAAAAAGCTGAATACAAGAGTGAAGAACTTAAAAAATATATAGATTCCGTAATAACTTTTGAAGAACTTCAGGCACTTTTTGACAGCCGTGACATTGATATTACACAGCTTGAGGAAGAAGACCTCTCCGGAGCATCATATTTCGGAAGAATTTTCGCAAGGAGCGGAGGAGTATCAGATGCAATCTGTCAGGCAGTCAAAGAGCATGGCTTAACTGATATGACTTTCAAGCCTGTAACCTGTAACGGAATAGATGAATGTAAAATCGCTCTCCTCAAGGCAAGCCGTAACAGAAAACTTCTTGACGGCAATTTTATAGAAGGTATGGCATGCAATGATGGCTGTATAGGCGGTGCGGGCTGTCTGACTCACGGAGCTAAAAGCAAGGCTGATGTTGACAAGTACGGAAAACAGGCTATTGATAAAACTATAACCGATGCGGTAAAGGCTCTTAATCCGGAGAAATAATATGATACTTGCAATAGATATCGGAAATACTAATATTACTGTCGGTTGCAGTGACGGAAAGGAAATAAAATTTACCGAACATCTTTCAACAAATCAGACCGCAACATCTCTCGAATATGCAGTGCTTATTAAAAACGTTCTTGAAATTCACAAAGCCGGAAAGATAAAAGGTGCGGTAATATCTTCGGTAGTTCCGACAATTACGGAAACTCTCTGCAAAGCCGTTGAAAAGATATGCGGAATAAAACCGCTTGTTGCGGATTCAAAAATAATAAATCTTAAAACACTTGAACCGTCCTCAAATATAGGCAGTGACCTGCTTTCATCAGCCCGTGCGTTGATTGAAGAATATCCCTTGCCGGCAGTAGTTATAGATATGGGAACAGCTACGACAATTGCAGTTGTGAACAGTGAGAGAGAATTTATAGGCGGAATGATTATGCCGGGATTCAGAATCGCCCTTGATTCGCTTGTCAGCAATACATCGCTCCCGAAAATCCGCCTTGAAAATCCGGAAAGGCTTATCGGAAGAAATACTGTTGAATGTATGCAGAGCGGTCTTATTTACGGCACAGCCTCATGCATAGACGGTATGCTTGAACGCATTGAATCTGAAATGCAGGAGAAAATAACAGCTGTCGCAACGGGAAGCTTTGCGGATTTTATAGTTCCTTACTGCCGTCATGAAATACTTACCGACAAGGAGCTTGTCCTTAAAGGACTTATTATAATTTACAATAACAACAAAAAAATCCTCCTTTGAAAAGGAGGATTTTTAACGGAGGTTTTATGAAATGAGAAAGTATCTAACAGAGTATCTTATATATATTGAGAGAAGAATTGAAAACTGTCAGCAGACCGAACTTGAAAATATTTTAAGAGAACATCTTGACAAAATTCAGTTTATGCAACACGAAAGGCTTATACATTTTCTTGTAACAATGCTTTTTGCGTTTATGTTTTTTATGAGTCTCGGAATATTTATGCTGACTGATAAAATATCCCTCATACCGCTTATGATATTAATATTATGCCTGATAGTACCGTACATAAGGCATTATTATTTTCTTGAAAACAATGTTCAGAAGATGTATTTTATATATGACAGAATTCTTGAAAAAATGGGAAAAAAATAAACCGCCTTGCCGTCATATAGAGCATAAAAACCCGCACAAAGCAGGTGGGTAAACGCCCGAATGGTTCACGCTCCCTTCGTCCGCAAAAGCGGGAGGTCTGCAATCCGCACCGGAGCCGAATTCCCTGATAAGAAGTGTTGGATTATGAATAACTATATTTACCCGAACAAGGCAGAATATTAACTTTTTCCTGAATATATTATATCACAGATGATATAAAAAAGTCAAGAGGAAATTTGAGGAATTTTAAGAAAAATTATTCTTCTTCCTCGTCTTCGTCTTCTTCATATTTTTCGTCAAGACGTTTCATAAATATTTTGGAAATTCTGATATACTCGTCATCATCAAGTATAGAAACGAGAAATTCCTCACCGTTCTGTTCATCGGTTTTAAGGATTACAAGACCGGCATCGTCCTGAAGAATAGCTTCAACATCGCTTTCACCGTCGTAAGAAGGAATCATAGCAAAATACTGCTGACCGTCCACTTCCATTGCATCGACCATTTCAAAATCTCTTTTATTGCCCATTTCGTCCTCAAGCTCATAAAGCTCGGGAGTATATTCGTTCATTTCAGACATAATTAACTCCTAAAAATATAATATTGCTCGTATGTTATAATTATACATCATTATCTGAATAAAATCAATAGCAAACTAAAATATTTGTGTGATTTTACAAAAAAACTTTAAAACTTTGTGCAATGCGAAGAAAATACAAAATAATTCAAAGAATATCAGAAAAACTATTGACATTTCACAATAGATGTGATATTATATAATCAAGGAAAGAACAAAGGACAACCTTAAGGAAGTCTGAAAGTTCTGAAAAGCAGGTTTTCGTCAGGTTTAAGATTTTATCTTTGATGGAAACAAAATCAGCGGTTAGGAGTGTGAGTCCGGTGGAAGAAACTATTGAACAGTATCAGAAATCGGCGGACTCGCTGAAGTTTTGATTTTAAATTAACGGGAAGCTGGTATATTTAGTATACATTCCGACTTATGAATGAGATATTTAAAATGAATGAATCAATAATTCGGCGAACGCTTTGATTGAATACGGTTTCTGCTTACAGCTTATATCATTTTGGATACAGGATTATCTGAAATTCCGACAACGCCTATAATGCGTAGTCTTTAGATAGCAGGCTGGAGAAAAATAATTATAACAGGTGGTTCCTATGAGACTTTAATAAGAGCTTTTTGGGAGGTCACGAAAAAGCTGTACAAATTATCTTGAAATATTTTAATGATAAGGACTGAAACCAATGAAATAATTTAATGCTTTTTAAAATCATTGAAAGAAAGTGGTTTTATGCAGAAAAGAAGAGTTTACATCATTAAAGAATAATTTGCAGGGAATGATTCCAATGAGAACGTATTTTAAAATTTAATAACCGCAGTGAACGGCAGAGTCAGTAGGCTCTGCCTTTTATTTCGCCCATATATCTTTCTGAATACCTATTTCACCTTCGATAGTATACTTTACAGTGCAGTCAAGACCGGTTTCCGTCTGTGAATATTCAAGAGTTGATTCGAGAATTTTTGAACCGGAAAGAAAATTTTTTTCGTATATAAAGATTTTTTCCTCAATAACTGCCCTTGCCTCGTCCGGAGTGTATATTTTTTCGGTCTGTTTTATTTCTGAAAGAATATTTTTATCAATACTTATAGGTAGCTTTTTCCCGAAAATAAAAACCGGAAAGGAAAATTTTTCGGAATTATAATCAGAAAAATTACTTTTTCCTGTAAACAGCGGAATTTTAAAATTGAAAAGATTGATATATTTTTCCCTGTATGTTCTGCCTGTTTTTTCTGATATAACTTCACAGAAATCCTGATGTATATTGATTGTATCCTCATAAATTGCCGTAACCGTACCGAAAGAATGTCTTAAATTTATATGTCCATTGTTATCGCTTGCAACTCCGCTGACAATTACATCACCTTTTCGGACGCAGTCACCAACTCCACGCATAATCTGACCGTTATATATTGACATTGCAGTAATCTGTGCATTTTGCGTTGAAATTATATTGCATGGCATTTTTTTATTTTCTATTTCGGGAGCGGGAACTATTTCAGTCATTTCAACGACAAGGCGGTTTCCGGTGTGACGGATACCAACCCACGATATATCAGTATTTCTCATTCGTAATTTTCTTTCGCATGATGAAAAGTCAATACTGCTTATAAATGTACCTTTTTTGACTCCCATATCTTCAAGCATCGCAATAATCATACTGTCGCTTACTTTCTGATTGCCGATAATTTCAATAGTCATAACTGTATTTGAAAAATAAATAACAGAAATCAGAGTGAGAACTATTCCGATAATTATTCCATAGCGGTGACGGTATCTGTATACTTTTTTCCTTGCCGTTTCGTATTCATAGAAATCAAGTGTCATATTATATTTTTCGGCAAGCTCTCTGACGGTTTCAAAATCATTAACTGATACTTCTCCGTAATAAACATCATTTTTGCAGTACTGATTTGAACAGTTAAGTCTCTGATTACGTAGAGTATTTATAAATCTGTAAAGATTTTTTCCGCTGACACTGAACTTTATACAGCCTTTAATCTGATTTTTCAAGATTTTTCACCTTTTTCAATAAGTTCTATTCGGGATATTCTGCCTCTTATAATAAGGGAATCCGTTTTGAAATCGAAAGCTCTGAGGTCATTTCCCCATACTTCAACGTAAAGCCTTTTCGTTTTGACTTTTATAAAAACCTCGTTGTATTCCTCAATTCTCCGGCAGTTTTCGAGAAAAATCTCATTATTTCCGGTAATATGTATTGATGACTTATCCACCGTCAAAAAAATCACTCCGAATCAGAATAAATTTTACTGTTTAATAATATGATTTTAACGGTGATGAATATGAAAAAAATTCTGAAAAATATATTTCTTTTTCTGATATGCATTTATTGTACATTGTTTATAATATTCAATACGCACTGCATAGGAGAATACGTTTCAAAGGCTCTTGAACGCTGTATTTATGTAATAATACCGTCACTATTTGCAATGATGACATTTTCCGGAATACTTATAAAAAGCGGAATAATGGGGCAGGGAAGTATTGTCAGAATATTTGTTTTAAGCATGTTTGCGGGCTATCCGGTTGGTGCGGGAATGATTTCGGAAGAATTTGAAAGAAAAAACATAACAAAAAAACAGGCGGAATTATATATTTCCGTCTGTTTCGGAGCAGGAACATCATTTATTTTCGGCTGTGTTTCTGATATTTTATTCAAAGGCAGTTCAGCCGGAATAATTATTTTTGTTTCAACAGTATCAGTCAATCTTCTTGTACTTGCAGTAATTCTTATTGCGGAGAAAAAGGAAAAAAGAACAGTATCAAAGCAGAATATTTATTTTAATTCCGAAATGCTCGTTAATTCGGTAATATCGGGAGGACGGAATATTTTTAAAATCTGCATAATGATAATGTTCTTTTCGGTATTTACATGTATTCTGAGCGGTTCGGGAATTACGGAATTTATTTCAGAAATAATTTCACACATTTCCGGAACGGATTTCAGAACAGTAAAAAACATGACAGAAAGTCTGCTTGAAGTTACAAATCTGGGAACGCTTGAAAGAAATAATTATACACTTCTGCCTTTCGTATGTTCAGCAGTATCATTCGGTGGAGTATGCGTTATACTTCAGATAAAAACAGTTATAAATAAATCGCTTAGTATAGCTCCTTTTATTCTGATAAGAATTGCATGTGCAGTTTTAAGCGGTATGGTATGCCGTATAATAATGCCGTTTATGCTTAAAGGCCAGACAATAAGCGTATCAGATATAGATTACAGAATTTACAGCTCGCCGACACCAATTCCGTCCTTTATGCTTATAATTATGATATTAATTCTCCTCTGGAATTTCAGGGGCAGAAGAAGTTCCGGAACAGTATGATATAATATAGCCGTCATAATTGTTTCCGGAAATATCATAGCTTTCGCAGTTTTCGGGAATATATACCGTTGTTGAGGGAACAGTTGCCTTTGAATAGTATATAAAATATTCTGTATCATTCACAGTATATTCAAGCGGATTATCAAAAGTAAATTCCTTGATGTATTCGGCATATTCTTCAAGGCAGAGATTTTTTTCCTTCATTATAAAAGCGTGGGGAATACCGACATACCGGAAATGATACGGGGAATATTCAAAGCCTGTTATATCCTCCTTGTCCTGAGGGTATCTTGTAACAAAGCCGTAATTCTGACAGTTTTCTGAAATCCAGCCTTCAGTGTCCATACCGTCATATTCAATAGTTTCACCGTATGAAGAATTTATTGCAATATCGAAAGAATATCCGGAAACTGATTCGGGATAGTTTTCCGTATAAAGATTATCTTCGCCGTATTCATCAGTTGTATTGTATATGATTATATTATCTTTTTCTGTATTATATCTATAATCATTAATCATATCTTTTAAGTGAGGAAGAACGCTTTCGGAAATAAGCGAGGGAGAATTCTGAAAATATATTTCGTCATCTGATTCTGCTGAATAAAGACCTGTATAGAAATTTTCAGGTGCATACTGTGAATTTATTACAGCAAGCGAACCTGTTCCGATATTTTCGGAATCCACAAGTGAAATATTATTATATCCGGAAATTTTTATGTCTGTATTTTCTGAAAGCGGGGAATCAGGAACATCAGTAGTAGTCTGCTGTGGAATATTTTCTGTTGTCGTATCATCAGTGCCGGAGAAATTTTTAAAATTTCCGACAATATTTTTCTGAAGAACAATCTTGTCTGCCGTTGCTTTTCTTTTTATGGAATCCGATGCCAATATTAAAACAACAGCACCGGCATATATTGATATTCTGAAAAAAATTTTTTTATTTTTTACGAAAAAATTCTCGGTTGATTTTATTATCTGTGTTATCTTTTTCATATTATTATCTTCCTTATTACTGCGGAGGAATATATGCTTCACCGCCGTAGCCATATATGCTGTAAGCACTCAGAGTATCATAAATTACATACCATTTTGAGGGATTGTCAGCCATAACCATAGTATATTCTTTTCCGTTGATTTCAGCAAAGCTTGCAAGACACTGACCTGCTTCGTCAGTATAGCCGGTTTTTCCTCCCAATACGGTGACTCCGGTCATTTCATCGCCTGACATACGCTGAAACATAGTGCTTGTAAGGTCTATTCCCTCGGGATTGTATTCTGACGGAGATGTTGTGTACTGATATGTTGAAAGTATTTCACGGCACAAATCATTCTGAACGGCATAGCGGAGTATAACAGCCATATCCTGAACAGTGCTGTAATGGCTCGGGTGGTGAAGTCCTATGCAGTTTGTAAAGTGAGTTGATTTCAGACCGAGTTCGGAGCATTTTTTATTCATCATGTCAACAAAAGCCTGTTCCGAACCTGCAACGTATTCTGCAATTGCTATGCTTGCATCAGCACCGGAGGGGAGAATAAGACCATAAAGCAAATCTGTGACAGTCGGGGATTCTCCGGCAACAAATCCGGCTCTTGTTGCGTCCTGTTCAATCATAGGGTCAATCATATCGGCAGTGATTAGCTGTGTATCATTGAAATCCTTTACATTTTCAACAGCTACTATCAGTGTCATTATTTTTGTAAGAGATGCCGGATATATTTTTGCATCATAATTTTTATATGCAATTATTTCATTTGTGCTGTTGTCGATAAGAATACCATATGGGGAAGTGATAATATTTTCATCAAACTGCAGGGCATTTGCCGAAAGTGAGGGATATTCTGCTTTAACGGGAGGTTCGGTTACTGTTGTAGTAGTTGTAATTATTGCAGATTCAGTGACAGCAGATGTTGCAGTCTGCTGGACGACTGATTTCTGAACAGTCATATTATTGTCTGCCGGAACTTTTTCATTGCAGGAATCACATAAAATCCATATTATAAGTCCAAGTATTAAAAGAGTAAAGAATATATTTTTAACTTTCAGTCTGCCTTTTCTTCTTTTTTTCTTTTCCATTTCAGACAGGGCAATCCTTTCATAGTAATCTAAAAAATCAGGCTATATTATATTTTAATATATTTTTTATGGAAAGTCAACCTGATACAAAAAAACTTTTTAATGGTCAAGTATATTCATAATATCGGGGTTCAGAAGATTTTCAGCACCACATACAAATATTATCTGTTCATAGCCGTTTATATTGAAATAATCAGTAAATCTGAAATCGGGGAAATCAACGGATATTACAGTAATTTCGCTGTAATGCTGAGTAAGAAAGGGAATAAAGCAGTCTGCATAGCTGTCCTTTATGACCATAAGCTTTTTGTTATTGTTTACACCTGTTTTAATTTTTAGTGCGGGAACATTTTCGCCAAGATATATATCATACATATATTTTGAATTAAGAAATGATTTGTCATACAGAACACGGAGAGATTCACTTAAATTCTGATTATATGCCGTAATGCTCTGTATGTTAATGCTGTCGCTGTAATATAGGTCTATAAAGTCATTTTTCGGCATTTCGTAAAGAGTTCTGTTATAAAGATTTCCTTTAAATTCAGAAGTGATATGTTCTATCGTGAATTTATCGTATGCAACAGGAATAAATCCAAGTTTTTGTATTGCTGTACGGTAGACGCAGTAAGCACCGTATGCCGTCCATTTTGTATCGGTTCTGTAATATATGTAATCATCGCTGAAATTTTTAAGAATATTGAAAGCATTTATTTTACGGATTTCAGGATTTAGTTTATTATAGAAATTCTGAATCTGTTCTGACTGAAAGTCAGAGGGTATATATTCGGGCAGAAGATTGCTGTAAATGCCGTCTGATGAAGGTACAGCTATAAAATAAAAAGAGGAGTTATATTTTTCCGCAAAGCTGTTTATTTTTTCCGCAACGGTATCGCTTATATCAGATGTATTTATATTTCCGTTCAAAAGCATATTGTCGTTTACGAATACACCGTTAACCTTGCTTTCGATATTTCCAGCAGATATATCGGAATATATTTTCATAAATTTGCTTCTGCCGGCAATCTGGTCTGAAAAAAAATCAATAATATCAAGCGAATATTTTCCGTTTAAAATCTCCGAAATATTGAATTTCGGAAATTGCGCAAGAGAACGGTTCTCCTGAAATGATATTTCACCCTTTTCACGGAAAAGCGTATACAAAAGCATAAAAATCAGCAGAAACATTACAAGGACTGCTGAAAATTTTTTTCTGAATTCTTTCATATTTTTCACTCCTATCCGAACATTGAAGAAAGTGAATGACTTCCGCCCGATACTATTGCCGAAATGCTTATGACAAGCAGAATAATATCAGCAAAGGGCATAACAGCTCCGACGGGGATTGAAAGGTATTCATTGTCTTTTATTTTTTCAGTAAGATTTTTAAAAAGGTCTGTTGAAATATATACTGCAATCAGAAGAATTACTATATATGATTTAAGCAGATAGAAAGAAAGTGAATCCGCAAAGCCATGATTTCCGCCAAGCAGAGCCTTTATAAATATTAAAGAATCTTTAACTGATGACTGTGAAAAGAAAATCCAGCTTATCAGAGATATTGCAAAAGTATATATTATATTTCTGCACTTTGTAAATCTTTCAAAAGAAAGTGCAAGACCGAGTATTATTCCCCATATAAGCTTGTTCCATGAAAGCTCATACCATAAGCCTATTAATGCCCATGCCGAAACTGATGCAAGAGTTCCGGAGATTTTTCTAAGAGGGTTGAAAACGTATTCTCTGAACCATTTGACCGTATTTATATGCCATCTTGAAAGAAAATCAGATAATCCGGAAGTAAAAAACGGGTGGTCAAAATCGGACGGAAGCTTGTATCCGAAACAGCATGATATTCCGGCAGACATGTCAAGTATTCCGGAAAGGCAGAAGTAAAAGCTGAAAATAAATGCGGATATTCCTAAAAGTGCAGAAAGTGCGGAAAGCTTTTCGGGTTCAATGTTTTTTACTGTATTCCACAGCGGATATAAATAACCGCCTATTATGATATTTTTTGAAAGACCTTTTATAAAAGTTATAATTCCTCTGCCCAGTATTGATAAATTTATTCTTGAACGCTTTGAAAATATATAGAAATCCTGATATGAAATCACTGCACCCATTATAAATCTCGGAAAGAAAAGTATGTAGAGTGCAAATGAAAGATAATTCTTTTCGGCAAATATTTTTTCTTTTCTGACATCTGTTATATAGCCGATAAATTCAAGCATAAAAAACGATAC
>JAEDMB010000224.1 GCA_016303235.1 Oscillospiraceae bacterium | reverse complement strand
CTCTCATTATACAATCCGATTTTTTTGCCATCTTGATTATAACCCAGAAAAATCTGTTCTTCATTATATATACAAGGGGTATAATTTTGGTTGCCTCCGACAGTTGCATTTTTTGCTTCATCCGACAAAATATCTTCACTCAGAACTGTCAGATTAAAATCACCGCTGTATCTTTTCCCGTGCAATCTGACTTTGCTTTTTAAGTTATCAGTAGAATAGAGCAAACCTTTTTTATCCAGAGCTTTACGTATATGACAGCCAGTGTCGGTTATAATCATTCTTGATGCAAGGATTTTAAACACATCATCGTGAATTAAAAGCTTACTGCCTTCTCTGTAAATTACAGGATAATTTTTTGTCTCACCATAACATCCTGATAACTTTGAATGATAAACCAGTTCAATTTTTTCATCAGGATTGTCACTTAGAACTGCATTATTTATTACATTGATAAAATCGTTTTCAATGGTATTATAGTTATCTATTTCTTCGGAGATACGCAGAACTTTTTCAAGATAAATTGAAAACAGTTCTTTTTCAACTACAACTTCAGAATAAGTCTTCATCAAATAATATATATGATTATATATTTTCATACATATGCAGTATACCATATTTGATGAGTTGTATTTGAATTGTTTTTCATTTTTATATTTGCTATATTCCTTATCAATTGTTTCATTCATAAAAACAAACTGACTACATAATTGTTGAATCAACAACTCATCAAGTCTGTACATTGCATCAACTTCTGATGAAGAAACTGATATATTCCTGTTCAGTGAAGAGGCATCTATCATCATTAAAGATTTTCCGTCAAGAGCTGAACTTAATCTGTTACTTACAACACAGGTTATAAATGGATACTTCTGCATTTCTGTTATGTCAGTTTCAGGGTCATAGCCTGCTACCCTGTCAGCAATTTTCCTGATAGTTTCTTTACCATTTCTTTGTTTGAAATCTGAGCTGTAATTTTCATCATTCAGAAGAAAGATATCATCTTTATATTCAGACATCATCTCTAAAGCTTTTTCTGATTGGATGTTTACAGACTGTTCTTTTGTGTTTTCGATAAGTCGGTTATAGATTTGCAGATATGGTGATATTTTATTATAGTCACCCTTGATAACTATAACTTTGCAAAATGTGGCATTAAGCCTGTTTAATGGTGTTGAACAGAGTGATGCAATCCTTATTACATTAAGCAGCATAAATAAAAGAGGGTCTTCGTGATTTTTTGCCACATTGACAAAATTTTCTGTTATCACATCAGGCATAAACGGCTGTCTGAAATAGAAATGTTTATTTGTTATCGGAGGAATTTTATAGTATTTACAGCTTTCGTCAGAAATAAAAGTCCATGTTTGTCCAGCAAGATAAAATCCATGTTTATTTGGAATTGCACACTGTAATATCGCCTTTTTTTCAATTATAGTTTTCAGATATCCGCTTATAGCATCAGGCTTTAGTTTCTCGTTAAAGCAGTCAACGTTATTATCTATAAATGCTCTATAAAAATTTTTAGCATATTTTTTGTAATCAAAAGAAAAATCAAAGTTCACAAGCTGATTCTGAAGTGTACGGTAAATTCCCGAAATTTGATAATAGCAATCAAATTTATTTACACTGTACAAATACATTCTTGCAACTAATATAGAATTAATCTTTGTAGATTTACGACTACGTTTTATATCTCCTGCAGCAGCGTCTTTACCTGATTCCTGATTCAATGAATTCTTAAAGTTGACTGCAAACATTGCGGGAGCCTGTGGAATTGTATTAGTAGGATACAGAGTATCAAATACATCTTCAGGGTTTTCTAATGTTCCGATTAATTGATTTGTTGAGACCTGCATTCCAGGAAAAAAGGTATTATTATAATCAGGATTCATTTGAAGATTTTTAGTTGATACAGGCGAACCAAATTCACTGTTAAAATCGTGAAATTTGATTGTTTCGGATTCGACATTCGGTTTTTGAAAGGATAAACCAAAATTATTCAGTTTTTCTGAAAGGGTATCTCTATTATCGTCGCTCATTGTTATAACCTCATTTACTTATTATCCGCTTCGGATTAATTATATTATAACATAATTGAATTTGTTTGTATAGTATTTTCTGTTATCTCTTTTATATTACTAA
>JAEDMB010000062.1 GCA_016303235.1 Oscillospiraceae bacterium | reverse complement strand
GAATCCTTACCGCCGATAGCTCCGCAACCCATTTCGAGCTGAGCCTTGAAAGCTCCGAGAAGTGCGGAAAGAGGTTTGCCCCAGCGTTTAGGGTCATTCTGAGTTCTTTCAAAGTATTCCTGGAAAGTAAGCCAGCATTTTTTATAAGTACCTCCGCCTGCTACAACCTTTGCGATAGATTCTATAACAGCATTTACAGCACCGTGATAAGGACTTCTCTCTGAAATATTAGGATTATAACCCCAGCCCATAAGAGAACATGTATTTGTTTCGCCCTTGAGTACCGGAATTTTTGCAGACATAGCCTGTGAAGGTGTAAGCTGATATACACCGCCGTAAGGCATAAGAACAGTTCCCGCACCGATTGTTGAGTCGAATTTTTCAACAAGACCTTTCTGCGAGCATACATTGAGATTTGACATAATTTCTGTCCATGTATCTGCACAGTCCTCGATTCCGGAATCGGTTTTTTCAGTCGGCTTTACAATTCTTATATCTGTATACTTTGATGCACCGTTTGAATTGAGAAATTCTCTTGAAAGATTTACAATAGTGTTTCCGTTCCAGTTCATTTTGAGACGTGGTTCGTCAACGACATCTGCAACGAGAGTAGCTTCAAGGTTTTCCTTTTCAGCTTCTTTCATAAACTTTTCCACATCTTCCTTAGCAATTACGACAGCCATTCTTTCCTGAGATTCGCTGATAGCGATTTCAGTACCGTCAAGACCTTCATATTTTTTCGGTACGGCATCAAGATTTATTACAAGACCGTCAGTAAGTTCACCGATTGCAACAGATACACCGCCTGCACCGAAATCGTTACAGCGTTTAATCATCTTAGTAACTTCGGGATTTCTGAAAAGTCTCTGAAGTTTTCTTTCTTCGGGCGGATTACCTTTCTGAACCTCTGCACCGCAGTGTTCAAGTGATTCAAGAGTATGTGATTTTGATGAACCGGTAGCACCTCCGCAACCGTCACGGCCTGTCTTTCCACCGAGGAGAATTACAACATCGCCTGCAACAGGAGCTTCACGTCTGATATTTTCAGCGGGAGCAGCACCGAGTACAGCACCTATTTCAAGTCTTTTTGCAACATATCCGGGGTGATAAACTTCTGCAACGTGACCTGTTGCAAGACCAATCTGGTTGCCGTAAGAACTGTAACCGTTTGCAGCACCTACTGTAATTTTTCTCTGCGGAAGCTTGCCCTTGATAGTATCTTCAACGGGTACAAGCGGATTTGCAGAACCTGTTACACGCATAGCCTGATATACATATGAACGTCCTGAAAGAGGGTCACGGATTGCACCGCCGAGACAAGTAGCAGCACCGCCGAAAGGTTCAATTTCAGTAGGGTGATTGTGAGTTTCATTCTTGAACATAAGAATCCAGTCTTCGTCCTTGCCGTCGACATCAACCTTTATTTTTACGGAGCAGGCATTTATTTCCTCGCTTTCGTCAAGGTCGGGCATAAGACCGTCAGCCTTAAGCTTTTTTGAAGCAAGAGTAGCTATATCCATAAGAGTAACAGGCTTTTCGTTTCTGCCGAGTTCGTCTCTTGTTTTGAGATAGAGCTTGTATGTATCTGCTATATACGGAGCTTCAATATATACGTCCTGAATATTTGTAAGGAATGTAGTGTGACGGCAGTGGTCAGACCAGTAAGTATCAATCATTTTGATTTCGGTTATTGTAGGATTTCTTTTTTCAGTATCTCTGAAATATTTCTGACAGAATCTTATATCGTCCAAATCCATAGCAAGACCGTATTTTTTGATAAATCCGGCAAGACCGCAGTCATCGAGTTCAATAAAGCCTTCGAGAGTTTCAACAGTTTCGGGAATAGTGTAATTAGTATCAAGAGTCCTGACACAGTCAAGTGATGCTTCACGGCTTTCAACAGGGTTAATAATATATGCCTTGAGCTTTTCAAATTCAGCATCGGTAATATTTCCGGATACTATATAAATTCTCGCATTTCTTACACGGCATCTGTTTCCCTGACGTAAAATCTGAATACACTGTTCACAGCTGTCTGCACGCTGGTCGAACTGACCGGGGAGAAATTCAACAGCAAATATTCTTTCATTTCCGCTGATTTCGGGAAGATTTTCATAGACAACATCAACAGCCGGTTCAGAAAACACCGTACTTACGGCAGATTTAAAATCTTCTTCGGATAATCTGTCGGCATCGTATCTGTTTAATATTCTGAGACCGGAGATATTAAGTCTTAATGCGGTCTGAATATCACTTAAAACAGACTGAGCTTCCGTAGCAAATTCGGGTTTTTTTTCAACATAGATTCTGAATACAGGCATTTCAATCAACCTTTCTCCGCAGGATAAAAAATTTTTTGGATTTGTGCCTCTGCGGACGGCATATCATTTAACAATCTGACCAGTACAATAATCTGATGTACTATCTACTATTCTAACATAAAAAATCGAATTACGCAAACTTTTTCTGAAATTTTTTTCAGGAATTTTTACATAGGTGTAATCGGGAGTGTATCCGCAATGAAAATCGGAGTCTTTTTCACGTTCAAAGAGTACGGGGAGAGTCATTCCTACTCTTGATTCAAGAAAATTTTTCTGCGAATTTAAAGCAATATGATTCATAATGTGCCAGCGTTCCGATTTAACGGATTCGCTTATCTGATTTGGCATTTTATCCGCAACAGTACCCTTTCGGCGTGAGTACCTGAAAACGTGGATTTTTCCGAAATTCATACTGCGTACAAATTCCGCTGATTTTCTGAAATCCTCATCGGTTTCATCGGGAAATCCTACCATAATATCAGTAGTTATATTGCATACGGGGAATTTTTTTCTTATGCGTTCGGCAAGTTCGGCGTATTCGGAGGAAGTATAACGGCGGTTCATAGCTTTGAGGGTACGGTCGCAACCGCTTTGAAGTGACAGGTGAAACTGCGGACAGAATTTTTCAAAGGAGGCGAGTTTTTCAAGCTGTGAATCTGTAATCATTTCGGGTTCAAGAGAGCCGAGTCTCACTCTTTCGATACCTTCGGTATTACAGCATATTTCTACTGCATCAGCAAGATTCAAGCCGTATTCCTTACCGTAAAAGGCGAGATTTATTCCGGAAAGGACAATTTCCTTTATACCGTTATGAGCTATGCCTGATACTTCTTCTTTCAGAATTTCGGGAGCTTTTGAACGTATTCTGCCTCTTGCGTATGGAATAATGCAGTATGAGCAGAAACAGTTGCAACCGTCCTGAATTTTTACGAAAGCCCTTGTATTATCCGGAAAATCCGTGCAGGTCATATCATCATACAAATCATTTTTATGATAACATTCTATCAGTGAAATATGCTGTCTGTTTTCGAGAAATTTTTCTATTATATCGGGAATATCCTGTTTGTTCTTAGTGCCTGTAATTATATCGGCATCAGTGATTTTTTCCGAATCTTCCGGAAAAGCCTGCGGATAACAGCCTGTCAGAACTATAATACATTCAGGATTTTCACGCTTTATTTTTCTCACTGCCGAAAGCATACGGCTGTCGCCGGAGGCGGTAACAGTACAGCTATTGACTATTACTATATCAGCCGTCTTATAGCTTCCGGAATTTTCAAAATTTCTTTTTTTCATAATGCTTTTGAGACATTCGGTTTCATAATAGTTGACCTTGCACCCGAATGTCATATAAAATACTTTTAACATATTAACTCCTTATATATACTATAAATTTTAAGGCAAAAAAGTTATGTGAAAAAGCTACAAAACAGTTACAGAATTTTTATACAGATGTAACAATTTGAATTAGTGCATAAAAATTCCGTCCGTTTTACAGCGGTATTATACCGATTTAACGAAAATTCCGGAATTGTCTTGACAAAATCGGATTTTAATGATATTATATACTTGCAGTCAGGAAAAACTGCATAAACAATAAAAAATGGCAATATACTGGACTTTCAGGAGGTAATAATTATGACAACATTTAAAATTTCCCTTCAGGCAATCAACGATGTAAAGGAATTCGTTAATACTGTTATGAAGTTCGATTTCGACATCGACCTTGTTTCCGGCAGATACGCTATTGATGCAAAGTCAATTATGGGTATATTCAGCCTTGACCTTTCAAAGCCGATTACTCTCAATGCTCACACAGATGATGCTTCTGTACTCCGTGCCGAAATCGACAAGTTTATCATCAAGTAATTAAAATATAAAGATTCAGACATACACACACCCGTTTTTAAGGCGATACAGTCCGGTCACTGTACCGCCGTATTTTTTTGCGTAATAATATCCATAAGTTCTCTTTCGAGAATAATATCAGCCTTTACCGGATATTTTTCCGATACCTTTTCAAACATCTGCCTGTATTTTTCAGCTTCGGGGATATTTTTTTCAACAAGCAGATTATATGCATACATAAGGCGGATTCTGGAAAGATAGTATTGACAGGTTGATTTTATGTAGTTTTTCAGTTTTTTGTCAAGCAGATTGTCAATAGATGTTCTGTCAGCTCCGGAAATAATTTTACAGAATAATAACTCGCATTTCACTTCATTGCCATAAAGTCCGGATATATTACCATCAATAAGGTTCTGAGCGATTTTTTCTGCTGATTCAAAATCGTGCATATCAAGAAATCTGTTTATTTTTAAATCTCTTATGCAGTCAGCGAGAATACCCTCACAGTTTTCATCATCAAAATATTTTTCATCAATATCCTTGTAGCGTGTTCCGAGAGTAGTCAGATAATTTATTTCAAGCTGATTGTATATTATACGCTTTTCGGAATCGTTTCTTGAAATTTCAATGATATTCATTCCGTCATTGCTTATTCCCTGATTTTTCAGAGGTACAAGATTCTGCAGAGCCGTAATTATTCCCATAGCAAAAAACATTGAAAATACGGATTTTCCGATACCGTCAGATATAAATACAAATGGCAGAGCAATCAAGGCTGTAATAAGGTTCATCAGACCGCCTCCGGCGTGATAGAGGAGATAGGGACATTTTTCAGCCGGAATATCGGGAACTCCGAGGAGACATTGTCCGGCAGTACCGGGGATAGTGAATTTTTTCAGAAAATATTTTCCGTTTTCTTTCTGTAAAGTAAAGCTTCCGATTCTGAACGAAAGGAATTTATATCCCGTCAGCAGTCCGAAAACAAGATGACCTGTTTCGTGTATAATAATATGAATAAGAAAGAAAAGAAAAAATATTACAAGTCCAAGAATAAGGTTTTCAAACATACTCGCAGTCAAAGCACCTGCAAACATATAAAGAATCATACTGAAAACAAATGAAAATACATTAAGAAATTTTTTCAAATCAGACACTCCTGACAAATCAATATCAGAATAATTATAACATCTGAAAGAAATTAATTCAATTGTATCATCTGACAGTAAAAGATTTTTGAAAAATAATATTTATGTATATTATAACGAAATAAATTAATATGGTGTAGGGTGGTGTAGGGTGTGTAGGGTTTTTCCTATATTATCGTGAAAAAAATTTTTTTGATATTATATAATATATAAAAAAATATAAAGCTCCCTGAAATACTATACACACCCTACACTACCCTACACCCGACTTAAAAATGTCATATATTTTCAGGGAAAATTTGTATAATATGTACAGTAGACAAATTTTGCTTTTTATGATAAAATTATCTTTAGTATTTTTTGAAAAGGAGATTTTTTTAAAATGGCTGAACTTAAATTTGAAATTACCCAGCATATCGGCGACCTGTCCGAAAATGCAAAGGGCTGGAAAAAGGAACTTAATCTCGTAAGCTGGAATGACCGTGACCCGAAATATGATATTCGTGAATGGGCTCCCGACCACTCCAAAATGGGCAAGGGCTGTACTCTTACTGCTGATGAAGTTGTTGCCCTTAAGGAAATTCTTGACGGAATCGATTTCGATTCATTCGATGAGTAATTAAGCTATGCTGTATATAGGCTGTCATCTTTCGGCATCGGACGGATATGAAGCAATGATAAATCAGGCACTTTCCATAAATGCAAATACTTTCGCATTTTTCACGAGAAATCCAAGGGGCGGAAGTGCTAAGAAAATCAATCCCGATGATGTTAAAAGATTTCTTGAAATATATAAGCGTGAGAAATTCGGAAAGCTTGTCGCACACGCTCCGTATACAATGAATGCCTGTGCATCAGACCCGAAAATCAGGGAATTTGCTGTCTATGCTATGAGAGATGACATTAAAAGAATGGAGTATACTCCGGATAATTACTATAACTTTCACCCCGGTTCGCACGTAAAACAGGGAGCGGAAACCGGTATAAAACTGATTTCCGAACAGCTTAATACTGTTCTTAATCCGAATCAGACTACAACCGTACTCCTTGAAACGATGGCTGGAAAGGGTTCGGAGGTCGGCAGAAATTTTGAAGAAATTCAGGAAATTATAAGCCGTGTGAATCTCAGTAATAAACTCGGAGTATGCCTTGATACCTGTCATATATGGGACGGCGGTTACGATATAGTTGGAAATCTCGAAAACGTTCTTGAGGAGTTCGACAGAATCATCGGACTTGAAAAATTAAAGGCTGTACATCTCAATGACAGCCTTAATCCAAAGGGTTCGCATAAGGACAGACACGCTAAAATAGGCGAGGGAACAATAGGTCTTGATGCTCTTATAAGAGTAATCAATCACCCTGCACTGAAAAATCTGCCGTTTATTCTTGAAACTCCGAACGATATGGAAGGCTATAAAAGGGAAATCGCACTTCTGCGTAAAAACTATTCTGATTAAATTAAGGGCGGAAATAAATCCGCCCTTTTTTATTCCAGTATAACGGTGAAAGGCCCGTCGTTAAGAAGTTCAACTTTCATATCAGCACCGAAAATTCCCGTCTGAACATTCGGAACGCTTTTTTTACAGTATTCCGCAAAGAAATTATAAAGACGTTCGGCAACATCAGGCTTGCCCGCCTGTATGAAATTCGGACGGTTACCCTTCCGGCAGTCAGCATAGAGAGTAAACTGCGACACTATAAGAAGTTCTCCGCCTACATCTTTAAGAGAAAGATTTATTTTTCCGTTTTCATCGGAAAAAATGCGTAATTTTATAAGCTTGTCAGCTATTCTTATGCAGTCATCTTCGGTATCCTCAAGACCGACTCCCAGAAGCACCAGAAAGCCCTGATTTATCTGACCGCATATTTTTCCGTCAACGGTTACGCTTGCACGGGATACTCTCTGAATTACAGCTTTCATAATATTATACCTTTATCTGCGAGAGAATTTCGCCTATATTTCCGTTAAGATGAAGATTAGCTTTTCTGTCTGCGGAAGTCGGAGACTTGTTTATTATAATAAGGTTACTGCCTCTGAAATGGTCAATAAGTCCTGAAGCCGGATATACATTGAGTGACGTTCCGCCGATAATCAGAGTATCAGCATTTGCAATTGAATTTATTGAATTGCTGAGTATATCCTGATTGAGTCCCTCCTGATAGAGAACGACATCAGGCTTGATAGTTCCCCCACATTCGCATTTCGGAATACCCGAACTGTTTTTTATAAAATCTGCGTCAAAGAATTTACCACATTCCATACAGTAATTGCGGTGAATACTTCCGTGAAGTTCATAAACTTTCTGACTTCCCGCTTTCTGATGAAGACCGTCAATATTCTGAGTTACGACAGCTTTTAAAATACCGGCTTTTTCGAGTTCGGCAAGCTTTAAGTGAGCATTATTCGGCATAGCGTCAAGACAAAGCATTTTGTCACGGTAAAACCTGTAAAATTCTTCGGGCTTACGCAAGAAAAAACTATGGCTTAAAATAGTTTCGGGCGGATAGTCATATTTCTGATTGTAAAGACCGTCAACGCTTCTGAAATCGGGAATACCGCTTTCCGTTGACACTCCAGCACCACCGAAAAAAACAATTTTTTCCGAATTGTCAATAATCTGCTGAAGTTTCTGAATATCCATAAAAAAATCAATCCTCCGTATTCTTGAATTTGAAATATCTGCAAAAGTAATTAAGCGGACACTGACTGCATTTAGGTTTTCTTGCAGTGCATATATCACGCCCGAACTGTACTGTCTGATGACAGAAACGTGATGAGACCTCCGGAGGAATAAGCTTTAAAAGGTCTTTTTCGACTTTGAAAGGCTCTGTATTTTCCGTCAGACCGAGTCTGCCCGTAATTCTGATACAATGCGTATCGGTAACGATTGCCGGCTTGCCCCATACATCACCCATAATAAGATTAGCGGTTTTTCTTCCGACTCCGGCAAGAGATGTCAGTTCCTCCATAGTCTGAGGCAGTTCACCGTTGTATTTTTCAATAAGGGTTTTCGCCATATCCTTTATATTTTTAGCTTTGGTATGATAGAATCCGCACGGCTTGACGTCCTGTTCGAGTTCGGATAAATCAGCATCGGCAAATGACTGCAAATCCGGATATTTTTTAAAGAGCGATTCCGTAACGATATTCACTCTTGCATCGGTACACTGTGCGGAAAGTCTTACAGCAATTAAAAGCTGATAATCGTGTTCATATATAAGGGAACATTTTATGTCGGGATACAGCTTTTCGAGTTCCTTAACGGCAAGCAGAGCTGTTTCTTTTTTGTCCATTTTGTAAACCTCCGTTTTTGATTATTATATCACAGACTGAAAAAAATTACAATAGGATTTTCAGAATTGATTTTTTGAAAAACTATTGACAAAAAATACAAAAAATGATATAATATATTAGTTTTATGTCGCTTTAAAGAGTTAAAGCGATAAATTATAAGAAAGAGAGGTTTTTTATGAACACTCAGACATCAACTATTTTTATTCTGATAATCTATATCATAATTATGCTCGGTATAGGTTTCTACTCTGCAAAGCGTACGAAATCGGTAAATGATTTTGTACTCGGCGGAAGAAATGTAGGTTCGTGGCTTACTGCCTTCGCCTATGGAACATCTTATTTTTCAGCAGTCGTATTTATAGGATATGCCGGACAGTTCGGCTGGAATTTCGGAATATCCGCAACGTGGATTGGAATAGGCAACGCTATTATAGGAAGTATGCTCCCGTGGATTATAATGGGCAGACGTACAAGACTTATGACAAATCATCTCGGAGCTAAAACGATGCCCGAATTTTTTGAAAAGCGTTTTAATTCTCCGAAATTGAAGCTTGTTTCTGCGATTATAGTATTTGTATTCCTGATACCGTATACAGCGTCAGTGTATAACGGACTTTCAAGGCTTTTCAGTATGGCGTTTAACCTCGGCGAGAACGGATATGCATACATAATAATTGCAATGGCAGTGCTTTCGGCTATATATGTAATTCTCGGAGGATATTCCGCAACAGCAATAAACGACTTTATTCAGGGAATTGTAATGCTTGCGGGAATTTCAGCAGTAGTTTACTGCACTGTAAAGCACGCCGGAGGATTTTCAACAGCTCTTGAAAATCTCGGAAAAATCGAGGGTACAGAAAATCTCAATACAGCATTTGGCCCTGACCCGTGGAATCTTCTCGGAGTTGTAATTCTGACATCTCTCGGAACGTGGGGACTTCCGCAGATGGTACAGAAATTCTATGCGATAAAGGACGAACAGGCTATTGCAAAGGGTACTGTAATATCAACGATATTTGCATTTGTAGTAGCGGGCGGTTCTTATTTTATGGGAGGATTTATCCGCCTTTACTGTTCAGTATCGGGCGAGGAGGGAAAAGCTCCTATAAACGTAGTAAACGGCAGACCTGAATTTGATTCAATGGTTCCCGCACTTCTTGACAATGCACTTCCCGATATTCTTATAGGACTTGTAGTTATGCTTGTACTTTCGGCATCACTTTCAACACTTTCGTCACTTGTTTTAACATCAAGTTCAACGCTTACAATTGACCTCATAAAGCCACGCACCAAAAATATGACCGAAAAAAAGGAAGTATTTATTTTAAGGGTGCTTATAGCAATATTCCTTATAATATCAGTAATCATAGCACTTAATAAAAATTCCTCAATAACAACGCTTATGTCATATTCGTGGGGAGCATTGTCGGGAGCATTCTTAGGGCCTTTCCTTTACGGACTCTTTTCAAAGAAAATCACATCAGCATCTTGCTGGGCAAGTTTTATAGTCGGTCTTGGAATAACTATAATTCATATGGTGCTTTTCGGATTCGGACTCCCCACATTTGACGGTCTTAAGCAGAGCATTGCAGAACTTCATCTCCCTGTAAATATTCTCTCGCCGATTAATGCCGGAGCTTTTTC
>JAEDMB010000223.1 GCA_016303235.1 Oscillospiraceae bacterium | reverse complement strand
TGACAATGTAACAATTTATTCAGGTGCGTCCATTCTCGGCGGTGAAACTGTGGTCGGAAAAGATGTTGTAGTCGGAGGAAATGCTTTTATAACCAAATCAATTCCGGACGGTGCTAAAGTCAGCATTAAAAATCAGGAACTCAGATATAATTATGATTCGTCCCACCCTGTTGAAAGTGTGGATTTGGAACAAAACGAAACATGGTTTTATATTATTTAATCAGTCCTGTTTTAAACGTTTTCGGGCGACCTCTGGTCGCCCGTTGCTTATTTTATATAGTTTTTACACAATAATTTTCCTGTTTTTGCATTTCCTTGCTGTTAAACTCCTCGGGAGTAACAAAAGTAGGAACCATATCATGAAGTGCGGAAACAGCAACTTCTTCGTTGTTTTCCTGTGCGGAGTCGCAAAGGGTCTGAAGTCTTTCCGCAAAAGTTTCCTCATCAATTTCTATCTGCTTTCCGATAAAAATAAGCTTGTTGCTTGTCTTCTGCAAACCTTCCTCATTCATCAGCAGTTCTTCCTTGATTTTTTCTCCGGGGCGAAGTCCGGTAAACTTAATTTCAACATCTTTATAAGGGATTTTTCCGTACATTCTTATAAGATTTTCCGCAAGAGCTACAATTCTTACTGGCTGACCCATATCAAGAACGAAAATTTCACCGCCTTTTGCAAGTGCTGATGCTTCCATAACAAGGCTTACCGCCTCCGGAATCGTCATAAAATAACGGATAATATCGGGGTGAGTTACCGTTACGGGCTTACCCTGTTCAATCTGCCTTTTGAAAAGCGGAATTACTGAACCGTTACTGCCCAGAACGTTTCCGAATCTTGTTGTAACAAATTCCGTCTTACCGTCCTTTTGTTGTGAGAGATACTGAACTATCATTTCACAGCAACGTTTTGATGCTCCCATAACATTTGTAGGATTTACTGCCTTGTCAGTGGAAATCATAACGAACTTCTCCACATCATAAAACTGTGCAAGAGTAGCAGTGTTGAATGTTCCCACGACATTATTTTTTATTGCCTCCATCGGTGAGACTTCCATAAGCGGAACATGCTTGTGTGCCGCTGCGTGAAAAACTATCTGCGGTCTGTATTTTTTGAAAATCTGATTCATACGGTAATAATCTCTTACACTCGCAATAAGAGTAACAAGATTCAGAGAATCTCCGTATTCCATTGTAAGTTCCTGCTGAATATCATACGCATTATTTTCATAAATATCAACAATTATTATCTGTTTCGGGCTGTATTTTGCAATCTGCCTTACAAGCTCCGAACCAATTGAACCGCCTCCGCCTGTTACCATACAGACCTTGCCGTTTATAAAGTTTCTGACATCTTTATTATCAAATTTAATCGGGTCACGTCCGAGCAAATCCTCAACTTTTATATCCCGAACCTGACCGAGAAGTGTTGAATGATTTTCATCAAAAATAAGATTTCCAAGAAACGGAATAATTTTTATAGGAAGATTCGTTTTTGAACATATATCAAGAATCCTCTGACGTTCATCTTCCAGACAGGACGGAATTGCAAAAATAATCTGTTCAATTTTTTTCTCGTCAGCGAATCTCTGTATATCATTTGTACTTCCTACAACGGTAACGTCATCGATTTCCGTTCCGATTTTCGACCTGTCATCGTCAATAATGCATACCGGATTGAAAAGTGCAGAGGAATTGCTGTTCGGTGATTGCTGTGCATTGCGGATTTCTTTAATCAGCATTTTGCACGCCTGACCACCGCCTATTATCATTGTACGCTTATATTCCGATTCCTTGATTCCGGTATCAATAAGTTCAATAAATGTTTGTTTAAAGATAAATCGGAAAAGACATACTCCTGCCATAGAAATTATGCAATGAAGTATTGCGTATGGAACAGGAAGAGTTTTTGTCATAAGTCCGAAAAACAGACAAGATGATGCCATTCCGAAAAATATCCCGTAAATACAGGACAGATAGTCTTTTTTATTAAAATATCTCCATAATTTGCTGTATGCACCAAACGCAAGCAGACAGATTACGCACGAAACAACGCTCATTACAATAGAAACCGTCAGCATTTTTCCCGAAATATCAAGATGAAATACTGACAGCAAAAAATTTGAAATAAGTGCCGATACACCGATGATAAATGCATCAGCAAGTGCAAGAATCATTTTTCTGTACCTGAATTTTTTTAAAATA
>JAEDMB010000061.1 GCA_016303235.1 Oscillospiraceae bacterium | reverse complement strand
AATTAAAATTCAATACAAACAAAAAGCAAGGCGTTCGTCTTGCTTTTTTATTTTAAGAGGAGGAAAAAATTATGAATATGAGTGATGATGTAACCGGAGCTACTTTACAGATAAGTATGCACGTTGCAGAGAAAGGTTTGGAAATCGGCGAAAAGGCAATTGACCAGACTGTCAACAATATTGCAGAACTTCTGAAAGCACTGGGAACGCTTATTAAAGATTTGAAATCTACAAGTTTATCTGATATAAAATCAGGTGAAGTAAGCATTAAAAAGCTTGTCAGAAGTGCAAGAAAAAACGGTGATACGCTTTCAACTTCTGAAAATGCAGTTTCAAAGGAGGATATGAAAATTCTCAGAGAAAAAGCAAAGACTTACGGAATACCAATTGCATTTACAGGAGAGAAAAACAAGGAAAATATATATGCAAATGTGCGTACAAGCGATTTGCCAATATTTCAGCGTATATGCACTGAAATGATGAAAGAAAAGCTCGCTGAAAGACCGCAGGAACTCGGAAATTTCAAAGTAAATAAATGGGAAGTGCCGTTCATCACAAGCGAACTCAACAAATATGATTTGTCTGCACAGTTCGGAACGACTAAAAACGGAGACTGTTTCTGCCTTTATGAAAAATCCGATGAAAAGGCAATAATGATTGCAAGAAATGAATTTGTCAGAAAGTGCAGTGAACTTAAAGACAATATGACTGTTTCAAAAGATGAAAATTTCTTTGTTATTAAAGATAAAAATTCCGGAAAAGAAATATCCTTTGAAACAGTTCCGACAAAGGAGGAACTTTCCGAACAGATGCAGAACAGTTTCGGTTACGACAAGAATAAGGCGGATATAGCCTGTGCAAAATTCGGAGAAGAAAATCTGAAAGGTGAAGAAAAAAATAAATTTTTCAGTAAAAATCCGCAGAATAAGTTTTCAGAAATTGATACAAATATCACTGTAAAGGGCGAAAGCATATTCACAAAAGAATATACCTGTTGGAGAGTCACACCGAAATCCGATAATATTCCGAGAATTGTATTTCAGAATGAAAACGGAAATTTTGCCGTACTTAAACCAACATCAATGACAAAATCAGATATGGCTGACATTCTGAAAACACATTTGCAGATTCAAGACCAGAAAACAATAGATGCACTTATTGACAAGGCGGAAAAAGTCTCTGATTACTATTCAAAACATAATGAAAATAATTTCACTCACAATCTTGAATTTGATGAAATGCAACTTCTTCACAATGAATATGGAAAACTGCTTACATATATGGATGCGGAGAGCAACAGTCATCAGATAATTCCGGAAAGCGTATCAAATACGATTGAACGAACCGGAAAAGATGAATTTAAGGTCACAAGCACTTTAAAGGGAATTGATGACGTTCATATTTTCGGAGGTAAGTCTGAAGACCGTCCCATATCAGACACAAAGGAATTAAAGCTTTCTTTTTCAGACAAGAAAAATTCTCTCAATCAGCTTGCGGAACTTTATAAAAAACAAGGTGTTCCGGAAGATATTGCAAAACAGATGTCAAAAGAAGTATTTGCAAAGGCTGAAATGCAGAGTGCCGAAAAAGTAATTCACATTGAGGAAATAAGAGCCGAAACACAGAATAATAAAACCGAACTGAAAATGAATGTAAAATCGGGAAATCAGTCAGAGGAAATTGATATTACAGACCGTGAAAAGGCAGTAAGTGAAATAAGTGAAAAATTCGGAGTATCGAAAGATACAGCTGAAAATGTCGTTGAAAAAGCACAGGAAAATATCAGTGAATTTGAAAATACAGAAAGCAAAAAAATTATTGTTTCAGATGAAGATAACCTGCAGGAAGAAATTACATCTGAACCTGATTATAATGAATATGATGTTCCGCCTATGCCTGACCGTGTTTTTGATGACAATGACGCTCCACCTGAAATACCTGATTTTGATGATGTTCCGGACGTGCCGGAAGCTCCTGTAAGCTCTGGCAGAGGTGGAAGATAATGGCTAAAAAGGTTGGTGTCAGAAAAACAAGCAAGTCAACGCTGATTATTTACGGAATTATAATTCTGCTGATAATAATAGCTTGTTGTTTTATCGGTTCTGCTATGGACTATGCTGTTACTCCTGACGGAAAAATAGATATTAATCTTATGGGTGACGGTTTTAATATTGTTTTTGGCAATCCGAAATTGCTTGTTTCTTCCCTGAAAAATAAAAACGGATATGCCCCGAAAATGCTGTTCCTTGGTGTAGCAGGTACAGGAATATTTGCATTGTATAAGTATTCAGAGGACAAGAAGCGTCTGCATCGGCGTGGAGTCGAACATGGTTCTGCAAAATGGGGCGATGAAAAAGAAATGAAATCACTTGCAGATAAGGGAAAACCGGAGTTCAAGCCTGTTTTATCTGCTGACGGCAAGCGTGTATTTGATGAGAAAAATAATTTTGTCGGAGTAAATATCGATAAAAATATAATTCTTACAAAAGAAGTTCAGCTGTCAACAAATTCAAAACAGCATTTGCTTAATCTGAATGTGCTTATAATCGGCGGTTCGGGTTCAGGTAAAACAAGGTTTTACGCAAAACCGAATATTATGCAGTTGAATACATCTTATGTCACAACTGACCCGAAAGGCGAAATATTAAAATCTACCGGAAAAATGCTGAAAGAAGCCGGATATGAAGTCAGGGTTCTGAATCTGATTCAGATGGAACATTCAAATAACTACAATCCGTTTCATTATGTTTATGATTATAACGGAAATTTATCTCAGGATAATATCAAAAAGATGATTAACGTTCTTTTCAAGGCTACCAAAGGAGACGGAGAAAAAGAAGATTTCTGGAGTCAGAAAGGGCAGTCACTTCTTGAAGCAATAACGTTTCTGCTTTTTGAAGAAAGTGAATACAATGCCAGATTTGATAAAAACGGAAAAATAATTCCGGAAACAAGAGATATTTCGCATCTGAATTTCTTTTCAGTTACAGAAAAAATGCGTAGACTGCAATATCCGCCTAAAGGAAGTCAGAAGCCTGACGGATTTTTTCTTGAAAGAAACGCTGATGAAAGCGAAGAAGATTTTCGTGCAAGACAATCAAAAGCGTTTTTATGTCCCCTTGACAAGGATTTTATAGAACTTGAAAAACGCAAGGGAGATACACTTGCAGGTCGTTTGTATAAGGAAGTCCGTAATGCTCCGGAAGAAACTGGTCAGAGCTTTCTTTCAAGTGCGAACGTAAAAACTTTTATGTTCAATATGGACAATATGATGAATTTAACCTGTTGCGACAACATAAAGCTTGAAACTCTCGGAGACAGAAAAACGGCATTATTTCTGATTATTCCGGCAACGGATTCAACATATAATTTTCTTGTTGCTATGCTTTATACTCAGATGTTTGACGTACTTGCAAACCGTGCGAATTTCAAATACAAAGGTACACTTCCGGTTCACGTCCGCTGTATAATGGACGAATTTGCAAATATCGGACAAATTCCCGATTTTGACAAGGTTATTGCTTTCGTGCGTTCTATGGGTATGAGTCTTAATGTTATCATTCAGAATCTTGCACAGCTGAAATCAAGATACGAAAAAACATGGGAAGTCATAACCGGTAACTGCGACAGCTTGCTATTCCTTGGTGGTCAGGAGGAAAGCACTCTGAAATATATTTCCGAAGCTCTCGGAAAGGAAACTATTGACATCAGAGGTTTTAACCGCACAAAAGGAAAATCACCGAGTACATCTGAAAACAACAGCATTATCGGGCGTGAACTTATGCAGACCAACGAAATAGCTACAATGCCTATAAGTGACTGCATTGTGCGTATCCGTTCGCATAATCCGTTTTACTGCACAAAATATCCGATTGAAAAGCACCCTAATTATAAATTTCTTGAAGATTATGACAAATCAAATGCTTTTGATGTAAAAACAGTTCATGCAGTAACTTTAAAGGATTTTGATAAGAAAAACAAAAAGAAAGAAGTTCCTGAAAATCATACACAGGAACAGGACAAAAAAATTGAAACAATATTCAGCAAAAAGGAAGTTGCTGAAATTGAATTTGAATCCTATGAGGAAGCAGAGCTTTTCGCCGATAATATTTTAAGTGATGCTGTCTCTGAGGAATATACAGAAAATGACAATTCGCCGAATTTCGGAGATGTTTCTGTTTTTGAATCACTCGATTTAGGCGAACCGGTCAGACAGCGTAAGGAGGTGAATGAAAATGAAGATAATTCCGTTTCAGAGGAATCCAACATAGATACAGATGATATTGCTTGCTATGAAGACCCCGACGAAATTGCAGAACCGATTGAAGATGTAGAAGACATAATTGAAGAGTCATTTCAGAATATCACAGAATTTTTTGGTGATGCAGTTTTAACAGAAGATGGTTATGGATTTGTTGACGAATAACATAATCAAAAATCAAAATCAAAATTATGAAAAGAGGATTTTTTAAAATGAAGATTTCAAATAAAAAAACAATGCTCGCAAGAGTTTTTACTGCTATGATTTCCGCACTTGTACTCGTTATCGCATTTTCTTTCAGCACAGTATCAATGATGACTATGGCTGTAAACGAAACATCTGAAACTGTTACAATTGAAGAAATACCTGTTGAAGTTTCAGAAAATGAAGAAACTGAATTTTCTGCTGTTCAGCTCGGCTCTGTCGAAAATATGACTTTTGAAGTGAATATGCTTAATAATGTCGGTGATGCTGACTTTGTACTTCTTGCCGGTGGCGGAGAAGGTTCCGGAAGCGGTTCAGATAAGGCTGATGCATCTTATACAAAAGTAATTAATTTCTTTATAACATGGATTCGCCGTGTCGGTGCAGTAGTAGCTTTTGTTGGTGCAGTAATGTTTGCACTTGCTATAAAAAACAACGATGCAGAACAGAAACAGAGTGGTCTTCTTACACTTGTAGCCGGATTTGTTGTTGTTGCAATCTGCATTGCTGTTGACATGTTCGACCTGTTCTCATAATATACATACTGTCTATACACACCCTTAAAAATGTTGTCTGCTCCGGTTATAATGCCGGAGCGGTCAGCGGAAAAAAGGAGGTTTATATTTTGCACATATTGAATCTGCTTACAATACTTCCTGTTCCTCCCAGCGGTTCACCGGCTGAAATTGCACAAAACGGACTGAATTTCTTCGGAACATGGATTTCACGAATAGGCGGTATTGTTGCATTTATAGGAGCTATAAAATTTGCATTGTCACTTAAAAGCGATGATGCAAAGGAACAGTTACAGGCTATTCTCGTTATGGTTTCAGGATTTATGATTGTTTCAGCTATTCATGATTTGTCAGTATTTGATATTCCGTCAGTATATTCTGATGCAAACGCAAATGCCGAATTTAATTCAATACTTGACTTTATCGGGAAATGGATAAGGCGTGTTGGTGCTTTAGGTTCACTTATAGGTGCTGTGACGTTTGGACTTTCCATTAAAGATAACGATGCGGTCGGAAAAATCAATTCTCTGAAAACAATATCAGCCGGAGGTCTTGCAATGGCGGTTTCTGCTATACTCCCGACATTTGCTTATATGTAAGGAGAAAAATAAATGAGTAGAAAACTGAAAATTAAAATTCGTTTTATAGCAGTTATTTTATCTGTTTTTATATGTTTATCTTTTTCAATGCCTGCTTTTGCATCATTGGGAGGATATGAAATTCAAGACTTATATTTATCTATAACTAATCATATCAGAGAAACAAACGAACTTCTGAAAAAAGCCTTTGACTTTTCGCAAACATCTCCGTATGATGTTATAAACAGTATTTCAGGAACTGCACAAGGCAATATAGCTGTAAATATAAGAAATGCCTCAAAGTCAATGGCTCTCGTTGTAGCCACTCTTTTACTTATGGTTGATTTTTTCAGAAAATCCGTTACTTTTGAATGGTCATCAAAATGGGAAAATATATTAATATTTCTTGTGAAAATCATCGTTATAAAGCAAGTAGTTCAGAACGCTGATGTTATTGTTGGATATATCTATGCCGGATTTCAGTCTATCAATAATGTTGCAACAGGATTTTCTAATGAATTTTTACCATGCGGTAATTATCTGAATTATAGTTTTTCAGTTCCGTATCGTGGAGATACCCTTTTTGAATGGTGTGCGAGTCATATATGGCATGTTGATATTCCTTATGCTTATGACATATCTGCTGATGCAGTAAAAATTTTTTATCCTAATGCTACATTTCCTACAGTTGGTTCATATGCTATTGATGATTATCCTTTTTCAAGTCCGTTAGATATACCTTCCTTTGTGCCATTGATAGAATCTATTATGTTACAACCATATTTTTTAGCTATGAATGCAATAGCTATTATGATTTTCGTAATAGCAATAGGACGAGTATTTGAATTGTCAATATATACAATATTTGCACCGTTACCGCTTGCAACATTTGCATCTGATACTACACATGATGTTGCAAAAAGCTTTTTGAAAAACTATATAGCAGTCGTTTTACAGATAGCAGTAATCGTTGTAATGTTTATTGTGTATTCTGCATTGAATAAATATTTCGTTTCAAATGGTTTTTTAGCAACTAAATTTATACAGCTTGTTGAACTTATAGCATTGGGACTTGGAGTTATAAAAAGTGGAACATGGTCTAAGAAAATATGCGGTATAGGATAACTTTTCTTTTTCAGAAAAGTAATAAAAGACTGGAGAATTAATAATTATGATTGAAGTAAAAATTCCGGCAGAAATACAGGAATACAAAAGCAAGCTTGTTTTTGGACTGTCTGCACGTCAGATTATTGCAATTGTCGGAGCGTTAGCGGTCGGAGTTCCTTTAGGAGTTCTGGGATATGGTCATATTTCGGGAGATATATTGCCGTGGCTCGTTATAATATCCGTTTTTCCGTTTGCCGGCTGGGGATTTATGACATTTAAAGGTATGCGTTTTGAAGAATTTATGAAAGCTTTTTTGTCTATGAATTTTCTACCGCAAAGGCGTGTATATGAAGATACAGATGTTAATTTATTTCATTCGCTGAATGAAGAAATCATCGAAAGTAAAATTGTACAGCAAAGAATTGAAAACGGAGAATTTGAGGTTTATGACGATTAAAAGGAGGTAAAAAAGTTGTTTGGAAAAGAAAAAAGCACAAAGAAATCTGCAAGAGCTATTGACAGGGAACGTGAAGCCGGACTGAAAAAAGAAAAGGCAAAAAAGAAAGCTGTCAGGGAAAAGCGTAAAATAAAACGCACTACAATTCAGACTCTGCCCTATGAATGTTTTGTCAGTAACTATGTTGTCTTACTGAAAAGCAATGTAAAAATCGGAAGAGAAACGGCTAATCTTTATTCAAAAACCTATCTTGTACCTGATGTGAATTACTCTGCACTGACGAAAGAACAGCAACTTGAAAAAATGCAGATTTATATCGACTTGCTTAACGGATTTGACAGCACAGTCAGTTTACAGATTACTATGATGAACAGTAAGATTAACAAAGAAGATTTTGAAAATAAGCTTTTGCTGAAAAAACGTGATGACGGTCTCGATGAGGAACGTCAGGAATTTAATGAAATTCTGCATGATAAAATTATGCACGGTCAGAATGGTATTCAATGCCGAAAATTTATAACAGTAACAGTTACAGCTATAAATTTTGATACTGCAAGCACACGATTTTTCAATGTCGAATCACATCTTATAAACTGCCTTGGCAGACTTGGAACTGAATTGATTCCCCTTAACGCAAATGAACGTGTAAGGCTTATGGCTGACATTCTATGCGATGTCGATTCAAAAATATATCCTGTTTCACGTGAAGAATTTGCAAGACGTTCTGAAAAAATGCTTTGCTGTCCTGATTATTTTGAGTTTAAAAAAGATTATTTTATGTACAACGATAAATATGCAAGATGTATTTACTTTAAAAGACTTCCGCAGTCGGTTATGGATACGATTTTCAAGGATATTATCGAAATGAATCAGTCACTGATTATCAGTAAAAATGTGGAGTTTGTGGAGCAGTCTGAAGCACTTACCATTCTTCACAGAAAAATTACTGATATGAAACAGGAAGAAATTGCAAAGGTAAAAAAGGTTGCATCAACATCAAGAGGTGCATTTGTAGACCCTATTGAGGGTACACAGCTTGCAATAGACAAGGTTCAGGCACAGGAGTTCCTTGAAGATTTGCAGGAACGAAATCAGAAAATGACTTTATGTCAGTTCATCGTAATGCTTACGGCAGACAGCTTTGATGAATTACAGCAAAATACAGAAGCACTTGAAATCATTCTCAGAAAATATCAGATTGAACCGATTAATGCTCCTTACCGTCAGGAACAGGCATTTGCAAGCGTACTTCCGTTAGGAAATTCATTGTCATACGACAAGGAACATAACATTCAGACAAGACGCACAATGTCATCGGAAAGCACTGCCGTATTTATGCCATTTAATGCCCGTGAACTTCTCCACGAAAACGGCTTGTATTACGGTCAGAATAAACTTACAAAAAGCGTTATAATGTTCGACAGAAAAAAATTGAAAAATCCGAACGGCTTTATTTTTGGAGTTCCCGGAAGCGGTAAGAGTTTTCTTGCAAAGCTTGAAATGATTTTTTCAATTCTGGCTACAACAGATGAAATTCTGATTGTTGACCCTGAACGTGAATATACGGCACTTGCGGAACTTCTTGGAGGTGAAGTAATATATATTTCGGAAAATTCGTCAACGCATATTAATCCTATGGATTTGACGGAAAATCCTGATAAAGACGATAAAGAGTATAATCCTATAAAAGCAAAACTCGACTTTATGCTGTCATTTTTCTCTGCAATTCTTGGAAATCAGGAAATTACGCCGATTCAGAAAACTATAATTGACAACGTTATGCATGAAACTTACAGAAAATACGAAAAGCCGACTTTGAAAGAGTATTATGCAGAACTTGAAAATTATGAAAAAACAGCCGTTGATGAAATGAAATCATCAGTTACATATCTGCGACAGACCCTGCATTTGTATGTACACGGTTCTATGAATGTTTTTTCAAATCCGTCAAATGTAAATATCAACAAGCGAATTGTAGTTTATGACATTAAGGAACTTGGAAAAAATTTGCAGACTCTCGGAATGATGATTGTACTTGAAAACTTATGGGACAGAGTAGCGAAAAACCGTGCAAGAGGTGTTGGAACACGCATTTATATAGATGAAATGTATCTGCTTTTCAAGTCTGAACAGTCTGCAAATTTTTTCTATGAACTTTATAAACGTGCAAGAAAATGGGGCGGTATTCCTACCGGAATTACACAGAACGTTGAGGATTTGCTCCGTTCTGAAATGGCAAGAACTATGCTTTCAAACACGCAGTTTGTGGTTATGCTTTCACAGAATGCTACTGACCGTGAACAGCTTTCACGTCTGCTGAATATATCCCCCGAAACGATGATGTATGTAACAAATTCCAGTCCGGGAAGTGGCTTGATTTATGCCGATGAGTTCGGAACTATTCCGTTTGAAAACAAATTTCCGTCAAATACAAATCTTTACAAAATTATATCAACGAAATTCGGAGAGGATTTGGATAAACTGAAAGAAGAAAAAATGTCTTTGAAAGTATAGTATTTCTTTTTCAGTTATGTAACAGGAGGTAAACAGCTTGTCTGAAAAAAAGCGAAAAAGCACTCTCAATACGATGATTAAAAGCACCCTGAAAAATGCCTTTTCAAAGGCTAATCCTTTCGATAAGAAAATAAATAAAAATGATGTTTCAGATACCGGCACGGAAACTGTAAGACTGGCATACCGTTCAATTAAAACCGTTAAAAAGTCGGTAAAAACAACGCAAAGAACTATAAAAACGGTTGGTTCTGCTGTAAGGAATACCGGAACTGTTATATATAAAACAACAGCTTTTACAGTAAAATCCGTTGTTGCAGTGTCAAAATTTGCAGGAAATGTTGTTGTAAATACTGTTGCATTTTTGATGAATCCAGTAATTATATTATTTGCATTAATTATCATAATATGTGTCATTATAGCATCATTACTTGTTTTGCTTTTAGGCGGAGGAGCGAGTGCGTCAAATTCAAATAAGCAGGCGTATTCATCAGCTTATGGATTGGTTGATGTTTCATCACAATATCAGACAGGACTTGAATATTTGCATATTGCTGTTGAAAATAAACAGAATGATTTCAATTCATTGATTGATTCGTTTTATTTTAACTATGACGATTTAACGAACAGTGACCTTGTATATATGGAACGCACTTTGCCGTCACCGGTAAAAAAATATGAAACAAGCTTTGCAACAGATGACAGAAAAAATTCATTAAAATCTGAATGGAATATAACTCTTACAGAACGTGAAATTATTGCAATTGCTTATGTATATCTGGAAAATCAGAAGAATGAAGCTAACGGAACAGAACACGGCATTTATGAAGTTTCATTCAGTCAGGAGGTTTTTGATACAATAATTTCAAAATGCGTTGTTTACAGTGAT
>JAEDMB010000222.1 GCA_016303235.1 Oscillospiraceae bacterium | reverse complement strand
ATGCCCTCTGTTTTTCACCGTCCTTGAAAAGAGGATATGTCAGAAGTGTTACTATCTGTTTTCCGTTGAGGAACTGCTCTTTCTTTGTATCGTCAAATCCCTGAATGTCAACGCTTACTGCATAAGAAACACCGCCCATAATATCACTAAGCTTACAGAATGCTTCTTCATCAAATATTACATACTTCGGGGTATCAATTCCGAACTGCTGAGCTATAAAATCAGAGGCATATTTTCCTCCGCCCGACTCATAGTATTCTGCAATACTGTACTGCTGACCGTTTATAACCTGTATCGAATTTGAGGGGATTCCTACGCAAAGAATTTTCTTTTCCTTTGGTATAGACCTGATTAGCATAAATGTTGATTTGCATTTGCTTTCGGGAGTATCGAGTATAAAAAGTATTGTATGGCTGTCCTCATACTCCGCAACGCCTACGGTTTTTCCGACAGGCTCACTTAACTCGACCTGCTTGCTTTTCTGAATATAATTAAAGGAAAAAAGTCCTACTCCTCCTATAACTATAATAGCTATAAAGAATGTTAAAAGAAACGGTATTGCGATACTTCCTTTTTTTCTTTTTGCCATTTTAAAAATCTTCCTTTCCGTTTAAAAAATTTTCTTAGAAAAGTTTTCAACACACTTTTCCACAGCCTGTTGAAAACTATGTTGAAAACTCTGTTGAATGTTTTTCCGGTTTCAACAATTATTATATTTTTTTTATGTCAAACCCGTTTTTTTATGTATTATTTTTGACTTGCAAAAGACTTTTGCTTATGATACAATATATATGGAAGTTTCAGACAATATTCTGTATTGCGGTTTTTATTTTGTCTATGCTTTTATATCTGCTTATAAGGGAATATACTGTATCCAATCCGAACCGGCATATATTAAGATTGCTTTTAAGAGCATAGTTTACTGTCTGTGCTGTTCCGGAATAATAACTGCCGTCATTGAAAAATGCTATTATTGCTGATGAATGGTCTACCATAAAATAATTTCTGTCACGGTAAAGCGTCCGGGATTCGTTTTCATTGGAAGGGCATGAACGGTATGTTATATCAGGATTCGGCGACATAAGTATAAGCTTGTCTGCTTCCTTTTCGACCTTATAAAGCAAATCAACATATCTTTTAGGAAAGCTGTCAGCATGATGAAGATACGGCATAACTCCTATAAAAGTCATATCCATTCCCTGTCTGCGACGGTTGACTATATGTTCAGCACCCCACAAATCAGCTCCTACCGCAAGACCGCTTATGAATGTATCATAGCCGTTCAGATATGCCAAATCAAGATATCTTTCAAGCAGACATCTGACTGTTTTAATCGTAATATCATAATAGGCATAGTTATTCTGATATGGAATAATGCTTTTTTCACGGTGTCCGGAAATACAGATAGTTTTTTTTCTGTCATTTTTTATGCTTTCCGGATTTTCAAGAATTACTCCTGAGGTCAGAGAATAAAAAGACAAATCAAAAATCACTTCCTTCAAATACACATTATATAAGATTATATCATATTATCTTGTATATTTCAAGCGTATTAAAAAACTGTCATTAAATTTTAACTTATTTTTATGAAAGAAAGGTATTTTTATAAATGAAACAATATTTAAAACGTGCATGGGCTGAAATTTCACTCCCTAATCTTGAATCAAACATTGCACTTATAAAAAAATTAGCCGTAAATTCAGATATTATGGCTGTTGTAAAAGCTGATGCCTATGGTCATGGCGAGGGCGAAATCTGTCACTGTCTTGAAAAATCGGGAATAAGATATTTTGCTGTTTCAAATCTTGATGAGGCTTTGCAGGTAAGAAGCTTCTGTCCGTCAGGCGAAATATTGATTCTTGGATATACTCCCCCCGAATACGCTGAATATCTTGCCGAAAACAATATAATTCAGGGTGTACTCTCAAAAGAATACGCTCTTGAACTTGTTAAAAATCACAAAAATGTAAGATGTCACATCAAAATCGATACCGGTATGGGAAGAATAGGATTGAAATACAATACTCCCGAAGAATGTGCAGAGGAAATAAAAGATATAATCAGCATAGACGGTCTCTGCGTTGAGGGTATCTATACCCATTTTGCCGTTGCTGATTCCGATGAACCCGATAATATAAAATATACTGACAATCAGGAAAAATTTATTCTCGATACATATGATATTCTCAAATCACAGAATATCAATCT
>JAEDMB010000221.1 GCA_016303235.1 Oscillospiraceae bacterium | reverse complement strand
TTCTTCCGCAATGGGACGTGACCCGAGAGGCTGGATAATATCATGTGCATACTGGGCAGTCGTTGAAAACAGTCAGACTGATATAACAGAAGAAAACGCTTCATGGTATGATGTTAAATTCACATACGGTGAGGAAAGTATTCTTGAACTTGTTTCCGATGACGGAAAATATCATAAAATAGTTTTCCGCATTTCCGGAAATACCGAACTTTATAATGAAGCGGTAAAAATTGAAACTCTTGAAAATGACTGTATAGCTTTTGACCATGCGGAAATAATAGCAAGAGCAATTATACAGCTCAGAAACAGCCTTGATTATCCTTATCCCGCATTCAGACTTCTTCCAGAATCATTTACCCTTACGGAACTTCAGAAAGTATATGAATCAATTCTTGATACCCCTCTGCTTATGGCAAATTTCCGCCGTAAAATTTCACCGTATGTTGAGGAAACGGGAGAAATCGAAGCGGGTGCGGGTCACAGACCTTCAAAGCTGTTCAGACCTTTTGTTAAGGAGAAATAAAAAATGTATACCCCGAATGAAAAACGCTATGAAAATATGATTTATAACAGATGTGGTAAAAGCGGATTGAAGCTTTCTGCAATATCTCTCGGATTCTGGAAAAATTTCGGATACGGAAATTCTTTTGCAAATATGGAGGAAATGGTTCACACTGCTTTTGACCTCGGAATAGTTCACTTTGACCTTGCAAACAATTACGGAAATCCTTATAACGGCAGTGCAGAAGAAAATTTCGGGCATATTCTTGACAATGGTATGAGAAAATACCGTGATGAAATATGCATATCCACAAAGGCAGGATATGAAATGTGGGAGGGCGTTTACGGTGACAGAAACGGCTCAAGAAAATATCTCACAGCATCTCTTGACCAGAGTCTTAAAAGAATGGGGCTTGATTATGTTGATATATTCTATCATCATGTATTTGACCCCGATACGCCTCTTGAGGAAACTGCTCTCGCCCTTGACAATGCAGTAAAACAGGGAAAAGCTTTATATGTCGGAATTTCCAACTACAACAGAGAACAGTCCGAGGAAATAACAAAAATATTCCGTGAACTTAAAACCCCTTTTATAGTAAATCAGCCGTCATATTCAATGCTTAACAGATGGATTGAATCCGATAAACTCGATGAATGGGCTGTTGAAAACGGTATCGGAATATCAGTATTTTCACCATTATATCAGGGAATGCTTACAGGTAAGTATATAAACGGTATTCCCGAAGATTCAAGAATAGGAAGAAATGATACGCATATCGGAAATCAGCTTGATGAAAAAATGATTTCCAGAATAAAAAGCCTTAACGATATAGCAATATCAAGAGGGCAGACCCTTGCACAGATGGCTTTGTCATGGGTTCTGAATAATAAGAGCGTTACGACAGTTTTAATAGGTGCCAGCCGTCCGTCACAGATAAAGGAAAACGTTGACTGTATAAAAAATCTTTCCTTTACTGATGATGAAATTTCAGCAATAGAGAAAATTCTTGCAGAATAGTTTATTTTATTCGGGTGAACATATTCGCCCGATATTTTTTTATAAAAAATTCCGGAAAGGTATTGACAAACAGATATAAATATGATATTATAAACATATGAACAATTATTCATATGAAAGGGCGGATTTTTATGCAGAAAACTTATGTAATCAAAAATCTTGAATGTGCTCACTGCGGTGGAAAAATTGAGGAAGCTATAAATGCTCTCAATGATGTTGAAAAAGCTGTTCTGAACTTTCCCGAAAGAAAATTAAAGGTAACAGGAAATATAAATTCCGATACCGAAAAGTCAATGCAGGATATTTGCGACCGCATTGAAAACGGAGTTATAATTTCATCGGATAATGAACATCATAATCACGAACATGAAAATAATTCCGGTGTAATATCTCTTGCAGTCGGAATCGTATTTTTTGTATTTGCTTTGATTCTTTCAAAAATCAGTACCATTGAGGGCTTTTCAATAGCCTTATATCTCTTGTCATATGTAATTCTGGGATATAAAATAATAACATCAGCATTTAAAAATATATTAAGGGGAAATCTCTTTGACGAAAATTTTCTGATGACTATTGCAACAGTCGGTGCAATATGCCTTGGTGAATATTCCGAAGCAGTCGGAGTTGTACTGTTTTTCAATATCGGAAGTCTTTTTGAACACTATGCAGTAGAAAAAAGCCGTAAGG
>JAEDMB010000220.1 GCA_016303235.1 Oscillospiraceae bacterium | reverse complement strand
TATCACAAAGTATTTTTTATGTCAAATATATTTTGTTGACAAAATAAAAATAAAACGCTATAATTATAAAAAACTGAAATGGGAGAAAATTCTTGAAGACAACAGAAAATCAGAAAAATGCCTTTGAAAGAATGGCATCACAGATAAAGCAGAATAAAATAAAAGCCGTAAGTTTTGGTATATCAGATACGCTTACGGCAATGCCCTTTTTATATAATACAGATTTATATTTTCTTATGGAGGGAGAGTTTTCAAAGATTTCCGGAAGTGGAAAAAGCTTTTCAGCCCTAAGAGTGCAGGCGGAAAAAAATGCACGGAAAAACGATGAATTTTCACAGCCTGATATAAATGCAATATACTCGGAATTTACTGCATTATCGGGAATAAGTGCGGAAGATTCGGAAAAGCTTATGAATCTTGAAACAGATTTGATTATAAAATTCAGCTGTCCGAGAAAATGCGGTATTGAGCTTATGCGTGAGGCGGAAAGGCTTAACAAAAAAATTATACTTACAGAAGATACATACCTTACTGAAAACATCATTGAAAAAATTCTTAAAAAATGCGGTATAACAGGATATAAAATGATTTTTCTTTCAGATAAGACAGGACTCGGAAAGCAAAACGGAGATATTTACCCGCATATTCTGAAACGGCTTAAATTAAATTCCGGTCAGATAATGCATATAGGGAGCAATTTACAGGCTGATGTGGAATCGCCTATAAATCAGGGTATAATGTCACTGTATCTCCCCTCATGCCGTGAACAGCTTTTCAAAAACGGCAGACTCTGCGGATATATATACAGCAAAGCCGGAAAAAAAATAAATACAGAAAAATATTTTACTCTCCGCTGTCTTATGGGTATGTATGCATTATACGCATTTGATTATCCGTTTTCAGAGATACAAAAGGGTGATTTCTGTCAGAACCGTCAGAATATAGGGTTTGCAGTTCTCGGCGGAATTTATATGCATAATAATTTTCTGCCTGATAATAAATGCAAATCAGCAGTCATTGATGCTATGCGTAAGGATTCGGAAATTCTTTGCGGAGAACAGGATTTCAAAGAAATATATTCACAATGTTTCGGAAATACTCTTGAAAAACTTGATTCCGAATGTTGTATTCTGCCGTTTGAACTGCTTTTCAGCCACGCCGATGATGATGAAAGAGATTTTATTAAAAAAAATCTGTCGGATTCTGATTATAATGAATGGTGTGGAAATATATCTGAGCTTAATATATCTGAAAATATCCGTAAAAATAAAGCTCCAAAGAAAAAAGAAAGTTTTTTAAATAAATTCAGAAAGAGAAAGAGAAAAAGATGACATGAACGAAAAAAGTATTTATAAAAAGGCTCTTGTCCTTGCCGTTCCTATGATGATACAGAACGGCATAACAAATATGGTGAGCCTTATTGACAATGTTATGGTCGGAAGTCTCGGAACTGAGGCTATGACTGCCGTTTCCATAATCGGACAGCTTATATTTGTATTCAACCTTGCAGTTTTCGGCGGATTGTCGGGTGCGGGAATATATTCCGCACAGTATTACGGACAGAAAAATCTTGAGGGATTCAGAAATGCTTTCCGAATGAAACAGCTTATAGGAATTTTCTGTATAATATTGGGTCTTGCTGTATTTATATTTGGCAATGAATTTCTTATAGGCAGGTATCTGCGTGGCGAAAGTGATTCGGTAAATCCTGAGCTTACTATGCACTATGCAAAGCAGTATCTGTCTGTAATGCTTTTTGGTATTCCTCCGTTTGTATTAACTCAGATTTATGCAACGAGTCTGCGTGAATCGGGTGACAGCATAAAGCCTATGACAGCCGGAATTATTTCAGTAGTTGTTGATATAGTTTTTAACTGGTTGCTTATATACGGAAATCTCGGTATGCCAAAGCTTGGCGTACGTGGTGCAGGCATTGCAACTGTCCTTGCAAGAATCGTTGAATGTGCAGTGCTGATTATATGGTCTCTTGCAAGAAAGGACAAGCATATATTTCTTCAGGGAATTTACAGCAGATTTCTTGTACCGATGGATTTTGCTGTAAAAATTATAAAAAAGGGTCTGCCGATTTTCTTCAACGAATTTTTATGGGCTGGAAGTATTGCAGTATTAACTCAGTGCTATTCCACAAGAAGCCTTGAAATAGTAGCAGGTCTGAATATTTCAAACGCTCTCTGCAATCTTTTAAATGTCGTATTTGTAGCTTT
>JAEDMB010000060.1 GCA_016303235.1 Oscillospiraceae bacterium | reverse complement strand
CCGGCATACAATTCCGAAATAACTCACATGTATCTTGCAAAAGGTCTTGAATACAAAAAGCAGAATCTTGATGAAGATGAATTTCTTGACGTTGTAAAAATTCCGCTTGAAAAGGCTATACAGATGGTTATGGACAACGAAATCAAGGACGGAAAAACTCAGCTTGTTATACTTAAGGCATCAAGACTTCTCGGAATATAATAAAAAAACATACCGCAAAAATAAATTTACGGTATGCACTGGAAAATTATTCTTCGGATTCGGCAAGCTGTCTTTCATATGCATCAATAACAGCAGTTTCAAGTTCTTTTCTTGCCTCAGCAGTAATCGGGTGAACTATATCACGGAATATTCCGCTTTCATCTTTTCTGCTTGGCATTGCTACAAAGATTCTTTCTTCTCCCTGTACAATCTTGATGTCATGTACAGCAAGCATATTGTCAAATGTAACTGATACAATTGCTTTGAGTCTGCCCTCCGTGATAAGCTTTCTGATTTTTACGTCTGTAATTTCCATAAAATGACCTCCCTGAAAAAAATCCGGCAACAGATTTTTACTATGGATATAATTGCCGTCAGAAGAGTAAAATATACATAGCTGTCTGTTATTTTTCCGGCATAAATATTATACATCATAATTTTGCAAATTTCAATAAGATTAAGGATAAGGTGATAATTTTGTTAGAAAACATACTGAAAGGACGAAAACACATTCATTTCATAGGCATAGGCGGTTCAGGAATGTATCCTCTCGCACAGATTCTCCATTCACAGGGATATTATCTTACCGGCTCTGACAACAATGAAACTGAAACTCTTGAGGCTGTCAGAAAAATGGGTATTCCCGTATTTATGGGACAGCGTGCCGAAAATATCGAAGGTGCTGACCTGATTGTCCATACTGCTGCCATAATGTCTGACAATCCGGAACTTATTGCTGCCAAAGCAAGCGGTGTTCCGGTTCTCGAAAGAAGTGACCTCCTCGGAATAGTTACAAGCTGGTTTGACAATGCAATATGCGTTTCGGGTACTCACGGAAAAACTACTACAACATCTATGATTACACAGATTCTCTATACTGCCGGAATCGACCTCTCCGCATATATAGGCGGAAAGCTACCATGTATTCACGGCAGTGGCATAGCAGGAAAAAGTGATATACTTGTATGCGAATCATGTGAATTTGTTGATACTTTCCTTAAGCTCTACCCCGATATAGCTGTAATACTCAATATCGATGCTGACCATCTTGACTATTTCAAGACCGTTGAAAATATTATAAAATCATTCCATAAGTTCGCAGAAAATACCACAAAAGCCATTATAATAAATGCCGATGACGAAAATTCCATGAAAGCAATTGAGGAAATTTCAGGCAAGGAAATTATTACATTCGGCAAAAGTTCATCAGCGGACTACTACCCCGAAAATATCAGAAAAATAAACGGTCTTAAATCACAGTATACACTTATGCACAAGGGCAAAGCTTTGGGAGAAATTACTCTCAACGTTGCCGGAAATCATAATATTTTAAATTCCGTAGCATCAGCTGTTGCCTCTCTCTATGTCGGTGCTGATTTTGAATCAATTCAGAAAGGGCTTGAGGATTTCAGAGGTGCATCAAGACGATTTGAAAAGCTCGGATTTGAAAAGGGCGTTACTGTCGTTGATGATTATGCACATCACCCCACTGAACTTGAGGCAACTCTCACTTCCGCAATGGAAATGGGATTCAACAGAGTATGGGCAGTATTCCAGCCGTTTACATTCTCACGCACAAAGCTACTTCTTGATGATTTCGCAAGAGTTCTTTCCATTCCGGATAAAACAGTTCTCACTGACATTATGGGTTCAAGAGAAAAAAATACTTTCGGAATTTTTACAAGACATCTTGCAGAAAAAATTCCCGAATGTGTATGGTTTCCGCAGGACGAATCCGCTGAATATACCGATGAAAGAAAATATTTCAATTTTCAGCAGGTTTGTGACTATGTATGCGAAAACGTTTCCGAGGGCGACCTCGTTATAACTCTCGGCTGTGGCGATGCCTATAAAATTGCTAAAATGATTCTCAAAAAACTTAAGGATTAAAAGGTGATTAATATGCTTAAACAGAAAGACATTCAGGTTTATGAATATATCAAAAAACGCATCGGAGAGGGATTTTCTCCGTCTATCCGTGAAATTCAGAACGCTATGGGTTACAAGTCAACTTCAAGTGCCTTTGTACATGTTCAGGCTCTTATTGATGCCGGTCTGATTGAAAAGTCAGGAAGCCTTAACCGTTCACTTCATCTTCCGAATTACAGCACAATTACAGTTCCCGTTATGGGAACTGTAACAGCCGGAAATCCTGTTACTGCCTTTGAAGATATTACCGGCTACGTTTCATTTGATTCCGGAAAGCAGTATGAAAATCCTCTCTTTGCTCTTAAAATAAAGGGCGAAAGTATGATTAATGCCGGTATTCTTGACGGTGACGTTGTTGTTGTTGAACAGTCAGCCTATGCTGAAAACGGAGATATAGTTGTTGCACTTGTTGACGGAGAAGAAGCTACCGTCAAGCGTTTCTACAAGGAAAACGGTCATTTCAGACTTCAGCCCGAAAATGATACAATGTCACCGATTATTCTCGAAAGCGTTGAAATTGTCGGAAAGGTCGTAGGCCTTAAAAGATACTACTGATTTGCAGAAAGGATTTTAAAAAATGCTTAATGAAGTAAAAGTTATTATATGCGGAAAGGAATATAAGCTTAAAACTGCTGAAACTCCGAATTATATATACAATCTCGCACGTTCACTTGAATCAAAAATAAATGCCATGATAGAATCAGGAAACGGCATTTCTCCGTATTCAGCCTCAATTATGGTATCCCTCGGACTTATGGACGATATAAACAAGGCTAATGAACATCTCGACAGCCTGCGTGATGAGGCTAAAAACTATGTCGATGAGGCGGGCAAGGCAAGAATCGAGCTTGAGGCAGCTAATAAGGAAATTGAAGTTCTTAAGTCAAAAATAGAACAGCTTGAAAATATAGTTAAGCTTAAGGAACTTAAAAATACTATTCATGATTAATAATATGGAAATACTCGCTCCTGCCGGAAGCTTTGAATCCCTCGAATCAGCTCTGAGGTGCGGTGCAGATGCCGTATACATAGGCGGAAAATATTTTTCCGCAAGAGGAAACGCAAAAAATTTCTCCGATGATGAAATTGCTGATGCCTGCCGTCTCTGTCACCTTTATGGGGCAAAACTATATATTGCAGTAAATACTGTCATTTCAGATAATGAATCAGATTCATTCTGCAAATATATAAAATATACGTCATCACTTGGAATTGATGCATATATAGTTCAGGACTGGGGCTGTATATATCTGATTAAGAAATGCGTTCCCGATGCAGTTATACACGCCTCAACTCAGATGACTATCCACACTCCGAAAGGTGCTGAATTTGCAAAATCCCTCGGATTTTCAAGAATTGTCCCCGCAAGAGAGCTTTCATCTGAAAAAATACAGGAAATTTCAAAATATATTCCCGAAACTGAAATATTTGTGCATGGTGCATTATGCATGTCAGTATCGGGACAGTGCTATTTTTCAGCTATGATTGGTTCACGTTCCGCAAACAGGGGCATATGCGGTCAGGCTTGCCGACTTCCCTTTTCATCATGCGGTAACAAAAAATTTTCCGCACTGTCATTAAAAGACCTCTCACTGCTGAATCACATGAGGGAAATCAAAAAATGCGGTGTATGCTCACTTAAAATAGAGGGAAGAATGAAACGCCCCGAATATGTTGCCTCTGCCGTTACTGAAACAAAAAAAGCTCTCTGCGGACAAGTTCCCGACACTGATATGCTTAAAAGCGTATTTTCAAGAGACGGATTCACTGACGGATATTTTACAGGAAAAAGAAATCACATGTTCGGAACACGTGTGAAAGATGATGTAATATCTGCAAAGGATTTACTGCCCTCAATAAGGGAATACTATAAAAAACAGCCTCAGATATATTCCCTTGAATTTGAAATAAATATAAATGAAAATCAAAAATCAAGGCTTTCGGCATACTGCCCCGAATATAATATCCGTATCGATACAGAGGGAGATATTCCCGAAAAGGCTCTTAAAAAGCCTCTCGATTTGGAATATGCCGGAAAACAGCTTTCAAAATTAGGTGATACCTTATTCAGATATGGCGGTGTTTCCGGTGAAATATCTGAAGGTCTGACACTTAAAGCCTCCGAACTGAATAATTTGAGGCGTGAGGCTGTAAGGAAAATGCAGGATAAAATAACGGAAAAAAATACTCCGCAATATTTAATTTCCGAATATTCCCCCGAAATTCCTCATGAAAAAATTAAAAGCAAAAATACTGAAATAAGAATACAGTGCAGAAATGCCGTTCAGGCTCAGACAGCTGAACCCTTTGCGGATATGCTTATAATCCCTGCTGATGAATGTATAAAAGCCGTTGAACTCGGAACAGATATAAATAAAATCTGTATCGCTCCGCCAAGATTTATCAATGATGAAAATTCAGAAATATTCAAAATCCAGAATCTGAAATCTATGGGAATAAATCATCTTTTATGCGTAAATCCTGCTTACATTCAAATCGGAAAGGAACTCGGAATGATTCTGCATGGCGGATTTGGTCTTAATGTTACAAACTCATTTTCATGCAGAATGCTTGCGGAATCGGGTATTGACGACATAACGCTTTCCTTTGAAATGAAACTTTCACAGCTACGGAAAATAAAATCCCCTGTTCCTAAAGGAATTATTGCATACGGTCAGTTACCGCTTATGCTTGTCCGCAACTGTCCGATAAGCAACGAATCAGGCTGTGCAAAATGCACTAATTCAATAACCGACAGAACAGGCAGAATATTCCCCGTAAGATGTTCCGGAGGATATGCGGAAATATTCAATTCCGATACGCTTTTTCTTAACAGAAATGAATTTTCAGACTTCGATTTTGCCATTATTATGCTCGGAGATGAAGATTCCGGACAGATTAAAGAATTAGCCGGAAATTTCGGCAGTAATGATTTTAAAAACAGTAATTTAACAAAAGGTCTTTATTACAGAGGTATTATAAATGACACTCAAAATAAAAAAGCTGAATGAAAATGCAGTTATCCCAAAGCGTGCCACTGAATACAGTGCCGGTGCTGATTTGTTTGCCTGCATTGAAAATCCAATAACTATAAAAAAAGGCGAAACTGTTAAAATTCCGACAGGAATTTCCGCTGAACCCGAAGATAAAAATATCATGCTTGCAGTTTTTGCACGTTCGGGACTTGCCTCAAAATTCGGAATTTCTCTTGCAAACGGTGTCGGAATAATTGATTCCGATTACAGAGGGGAAATTGCAGTTCCGCTTATAAATCTCGGCAGTTCGGATTTTATCATAGAAAAAAATATGCGTATTGCACAGCTTGTTGCAATTCCGGTAATATTTCCGGAAATAGTCCAGACGGATTTCCTGTCCGATACGCAGAGAGGTTCAGACGGATTCGGCTCTACCGGAATCTGATACCAACCGGAAAGGAATTTCAAAATGAAAAAAACTGCTCTTTTCATAATACTTATTCTGACAGCAATATTTCTCGGCTCTATTGTCGGAAACGGTGCTGAAAACATAACTTTTCTGCAATGGCTGAATTACGGAAAATCCATAAGCATTGACAACGTTTCTGTTGACCTGATTATTGTAACTTTCAGCTTTGGCTGTACTTTCAGCATAAATATTGCCCAGCTTATACTTATGCTGGGGGCATTCTTTGTATACACTAAATTTTCTCCCTTGTTTACAGACTGATTATGTTATTTTATACAAAATATTCCCCCATAAACCCCGCTGTTATTGCTAAAAAACAGATTTTTACATTACTTTATTCTGAATATTGTTTGCATAAAATTTCAATGGTATAATTATACTGTATCAAAAAAATTCTGTCTGTTAAGGAGTGTACAAAATGTTTACAAAAGATATTGGCATCGATTTGGGTACTACTAATACTCTTGTATATATGAGAGGAAAGGGAATAATTATCCGTGAGCCTTCTGTCGTTGCCGTAAATACAAGAACCGACAATTACCGCTATGTCGGAAAGGAGGCTAAGGATATTATCGGAAAAACTCCCGGTTCTATCGTTGCAGTAAGACCTCTCAAGGACGGCGTAATTGCCGATTTCGATATAACTACAACAATGCTCAAGGAATTTATAAAAAAAGCTCTCAGAGGAAGTATTTTCAACAAGGCTAATGTTATTATATGCATACCCTCCGGAGTTACTACCGTTGAAAGGCGTGCAGTACGTGAGGCATGTCAGAAAGCAGGTTCTCCGAATGTTCTCATCGTTGAAGAACCTATGGCTGCTGCTATCGGTGCTGGTCTCCCCACTACTGAACCTGTCGGCAGTATGATTGTTGACATCGGAGGCGGTACAAGTGAGGTTGCCGTCATATCACTGGGCGGTATTGTTTCCTCACGCTCTGTAAGATGTGCCGGAGATGCTCTTGATATGTCAATCATAAACTATATAAAGAAAAAATATAATCTCCTGATTGGCGAGAGAACTGCCGAAAATATAAAAATCGAAATCGGTTCTGCCTTTCCGTCAGATACAGAAGAACAGATGGAAATAAAGGGAAGAAATCTTCTTAACGGTCTGCCCGAAAATATTAATATATCATCTGCCGAAATAAGGGACGCTCTCGCTGAACCCCTTTCAAAAATAGTTGATGCCGTAAAAAGCACTCTCGAAAAAACTCCCCCCGAACTTTCTGCCGATATTATCGACCAGGGCATTACTCTTTCGGGAGGCGGTGCATTGCTCCGAGGCATTGACAAGCTTATAAACCGTGAAACAGGTATGCCTGTATATATTGCTGAATATCCCCTTGACTGCGTTGCAGAGGGTACGGGAAAAATTCTTGAGGATATTGACAAGTATCAGGACGCTCTGACCGAACATCAGAAATATTATTAACGGGAGGAAGCCTGAGCAATGAAGGATTTCTTCAAAAGCATAAGATTCAAAATTATTCTTGGACTTCTTGCCTTTCTGACTGGTGTAATGCTTTTTGCCGTTCTCAAAGGCGGATATGCAGTTTCGGGAAAATCAGTTATAAATACCGTTACACAGCCTTTCCGGAATCTTTCAAATTCGATTTCGGTAAAGGTTGAAAATTATCTCGACAAGCTGACAAATGCCACTGAATACTACAACGAAAATCAGCGTCTTAAAGATGAAATCGGCCTTCTGAAAAAACAGATGTCTGACTATGAACAGATTAAATCGGAGCTTTCCGAAATGAAACAGTTTGTCGGAATAAAGGAAAAAAATCCTGACTATGAATATACAGAACCCGCTAAAATTACCGGATATATCGCAAATGACCCTTTCAAGTCATTTACTATAAATATCGGAAGTGACAGCGGAGTTGAACCTTATTGTCCTGTAGTTACATCACAGGGGCTTATCGGAATTACTGTTGACGTATCAGCAAATTCCTCAACGGTCAGAACACTTCTTTCACCGGATTTATCCGTTGCAATAGTATGCCCCGAATCCCTCAACTCCGCAATAATGGAGGGATATATAAATTCTGACGGCGAAACTATGGCACATCTTATACATCTTCCCCGTGATACAAAATTTATGGTCGGCGATACACTTGTTACAAAAGGAACAGGCGGACTTTTTCCGTCAGGATACCCTGTCGGAACTATTAAGGAACTTATACCGTCGGAAAATTCTCTCTCATATACGGCTGTTGTTGAACCGGCTGTTGATTTCAGCAAGCTTTCATCTGTTGTTGTTATAAAGGATTTTTCCGGAAAGGAAAAGCATAATGAAGATTAAGGCATCAAAGGAAAAAAAGCTTTTTATATTCAAAAATTCTCTGAGATATTTTTTATATGCATTTATAATTCTTGTATGCTTTACGCTTATGATGTCCGGCAGACTTCTTAAACCTGTTCTGCTTATTCCTGCATCAATATGTATAGCTATGAATACAAAGGAACTCCCCTCTGCTTTTACGGGAGCTTTCTGCGGTCTGCTTATTGATATTGCATGCGGAAAAATTTTCGGATACAATGCTTTTATACTTACTGTTGTATGCACTTTTGTTTCACTTCTCTATATGAATTATCTCCGCAAAAAATTTATAAATTTTCTTCTGATAACAACTCTTTCATCACTTTTATGCAGTATGCTTGACTATGTATTCTACTATAATATATGGGAATATGAAAATGCAGAAACTATACTTCATACGGTTATTATGCCTGTCTTTGCATATACTGTAATTTCAGCCGTACCGCTTTATCTTGTTTTTATGCTTGTAAACAGATTTCTTATGCCCGAACGCCATCTCACTATTGCAGAGGCTATAAAAATCAACAGAGAGGAGAACAGCAAATGAAAACTCTTTCAGACCGCATAAAAATTATTGTTACAGTTCTGTTTGTCCTTATTATGGGGATTTTAGGTGCTATGCGTCTTATGAAAATTCAGGTCGTTACTGATAATAATACTGATACTGTTTCACCGGTCAGCGAAAGAAATCTGATTACCTATACACAAAGCTCCAAAGCTACGAGAGGAGATATTATAGACTGTTTCGGCAAGCCTATTGTACAGAATACAATAGTTTACAATATAGTCCTTGAAAAAGCATTCTTTCCCGATGAAAATCAGGAGGGAAACCGTATTCTTCTTGATATATACAATCTGCTTAAAGAAAAATCATACGATATAGAATTAAGTCTTCCCATATCAAGAACAACTCCGTATAAATTTACCGGAAAGGAAGATGATGAACTCAAGCTCAAAGACAGGATAAAGCTTAATTCCTATGCTACTGCTGAAAACTGTATTGACAAGTTTATATCCGACTATGAAATATCTGATAAATATTCTCAGCAGGAAAAATGGATTATATCTGCAATGCGTTACGAGCTTTCTGTAAAGGATTTTGCACTGAATAATGATTTTATCCTTGCCGAAAATGTAAGCGAGGATATTATAATTGAGGCAAAAGCTAAAAGCATTACTCTGAAAGGAATCGATATTCGTGAAAGCTCCGAAAGAAAAATTATTCAGGGAAATGTTCTCCCTCACGAAATCGGTACGGTAGGCCCTATATATGCTGAGGAATATGAGGAACTCAGCCAGAAGGGATATGCTATGAATGATGTTGTCGGGAAAAGCGGTATTGAATCCGTTATGGAGGAAACTTTAAGAGGTCAGAACGGTGTTGAGGAAATTACTGTCAGCAACAATGCCGTTGTAGATTCAAAGGTAATCACTCCCGTTCAGAACGGTCAGACAGTAAAGCTTACTGTCGACAGTAAATATCAGCAGAAACTTCAGAATATTCTTGACAATTTTCTTGACAGCTACGGAGGCTATAACGGATATTCCTCCGACTGCGGAGCTTTAGTCGTTTTAGATGCTAAAACCGGAGCTGTAAGAGGTATGGCGACTGCTCCGACATACGACCTTAATGACTATCTGAATGATTATAATTCAGTTCTCAATGCCGAAAATACTCCCCTTATCAACCGTGCGACTGACGGTCTTTACCGTCCGGGTTCTACTTTCAAAACTATTACCGCTACGGGCGGACTGAATGAGGGAATTATTGACGGTGACACTTATTTTTACTGCGGTCACACTATGACTTATTATGATATGCCCTTTAACTGTACAGGCTATCATGACTATATTTCCGTATCGAGAGCTATAACAGTTTCATGCAATATTTTCTTTTATGAAACAGCAAAAAGGCTTACTATTGACGGAATTGTAAAATATGAAAATCTCTACGGTCTCGGACAGAATACAGGAATTGAAACAGGTGATTCTGCCGGATATATTGCAAGCCCTGAAAATTATAACGAACTCGGTCTCACTATGTACGCCGGTGACGTTATACAGACCGGTATAGGACAGGGCGAAATGGGTATAACTCCCTTACAGCTTGCATGTGTTGCAAATACAATAGCGAATGAGGGTGTAAGATACAGACCTTATCTTGTAGAGGGAATTTATGATTCCGTTACCGGAGAATGTGTCAAAAAAACTGAACCGGTAATCAATGCTACCATAGAACTTAATTATGATTATGTTTATGATTACATTGAAGAAGGTATGATTGGTGCAGGAAAAAATATGCCCTATGAACATACACTCTCCGACTTCGGATTTGATGTTGCAATAAAAACAGGTACTCCGCAGACAAGAAACCTGCAGTCCCAGAACTCTGTATTTATAGGCTATGCTCCGGCTGACAATCCTGTACTTGCTTTTGCAGGAATTATTGAGGACGGAGAATATTCAAAATATATGATTCGTGACATTATCAAGGCTTATGACGAATGTTACGGAATATCAAAACCGAAATCAAAATAAAAAAATTCGGGAGTATCCGTTTAAAGATACTCCCTTTTGCATTATCTGCAGTTATTGTTATTGTTGTTCTGATTGTTGAAATTCTGATTGTTTCTGTTCTGTGACTGGTTCTGATTGTTTCTGTTCTGTGACTGATTCTGATTGTTTCTGTTCTGTGACTGATTCTGATT
>JAEDMB010000219.1 GCA_016303235.1 Oscillospiraceae bacterium | reverse complement strand
CGAGACGGGCAATTTCATGTATTCCTCTTGTCATAAGAGCCGATTTTGTATTGTCACCGTATCCGAGGCCGTCACATATTCCGGCACAGAGTGCTATTATATTTTTCAAAGCTCCTCCGAGTTCACAGCCTATGACATCATTATTGATATAAACTCTGAATACGCTGTTTGAAAGCGTTTCCTGAACATATTCGGCATATTCTATATTTTCCGATGCCGATACGACTGTTGTGGGAATTGCCCTTGCGACTTCTTCAGCATGCGAAGGCCCTGAAAGAATTACAATTCTGTCGGAATTTAATTCTTCTCTGAGAACATCACTCAGAAGTTTCAGAGAACCTTCCTCAATACCCTTTCCGGTATTTACGATAATCATATGATTATCGATATAATTCTTCGATTCACGGGCAACGCTTCTTACAAAGCTGGAGGGTATTCCGAAAATAAGCATATCACAGCCCGATACACATGAAATATCGCTTGAAAGCTTTATTCTTTCCGAAATCGGTACTCCCGGGAGTTTCTGAACGTGTTCGCCCTTTGCACGTATGCTGTCAATTTCGCTCTGGAATTTTGACCAGACTGTAACATCATGTCCGAACTTGTCAGCCATTACGGCAAGGCTTAATCCGAATCCTCCTGAACCTAAAATAGTTATTTTTGCCATTTTGATTCCACCTCACTTTTTTGAACCTAATGAAAATTTATTTTCAACACCGTTTCTAAGGCGTTCTATATTAGATTTATGCATGTATATTACTACTGATGCCATAAGAAGTGAAAGAACTGCATACAGAACTGCAATTTTCATATCAGTATTATGTATGAAATAATGCACAAGGAACGTTGCAAAGGGTGCGAATCCCGCTGATATTATTGATGCAAGAGATACATATTTTGATACTGAGAGAACTATTATAAATATCAGAATCAGCACCGCAAAAGTGGGAGGGTCTGTCGCAAGAAATATCGATACTCCTACAAGCACACCCTTTCCGCCCTTGAATCCGTAATATATAGGGAAAATATGTCCCATTATTGCGAAAAATCCGGCTATATAGCCTATATAGTGAGTATCTCCGCCGTTGATTCCCGCGTCCATAAGGGAACATATCCAGCGTGACAGTATAACGGAAACGACTCCCTTTGACAAATCGCCTAAAAGAGTCAGAACGGCACACCCTTTTCCGAAACAGCGGAGTGTATTCGTAAGACCTGCATTTTTGCTTCCGAAGTTTCTTATATCCTCGCCTTTCAGAAGTCTTACGGTAATTATTGCAAAATTACAGCTTCCAAGAAGATAGCCTATAATTCCGGCAATAAGGCATGACAGAAATATCATCATTTGTCATTTCCTCCACGTTCACGGACAATAAATCTTACCGGAGTTCCCTCAAGTCCGAATGTTTCACGTATCTGGTTTTCAAGATACCTCTGATATGAGAAGTGGAACAAATCGGCACGGTTCACAAATGTTACAAACGTAGGAGGCTTTGTGGAGGGCTGTGTCATATAGTAGATTTTAAGCCTTCTGCCCTTGTCAGACGGTGGCTGTACACGGGTTGTTGCATATGCAAGTACATCGTTAAGCATACCTGTTGAAATTCTCATTGAATTCTGGTCAAATGTGTATTTTATAAGTTCAAACAGCTTTTCAACACGCTGTCCCGTCTTTGCAGATATGAATATAAAAGGAACATATGACATAAAGCTGAAATCATTTTCAAGCTTTGTACGGTATTCCTGCATAGTCTTGTCAGTTTTTTCTACTGCGTCCCACTTGTTGACGGCTACTACACAAGCTTTTCCCTGTTCGTGAGCATATCCCGCAACTTTTGAATCCTGTTCCGTGAATCCTGTTTCGGCATCTATGACTATAACGCATACGTCTGCACGGTCTACTGACATATAGGCTCTCAGTACGCTGTAATGCTCTATTTTTTCGTTGACTTTCGATTTTTTTCTTATTCCGGCTGTATCTATAAATACAAATTTTCCGTGTTCGTTTTCAATAACGGTATCGGTTGCATCACGGGTAGTACCCGCTATATTTGATACTATAACACGTTCCTCGCCGGCTATTCTGTTAATAAGGGAAGATTTTCCGACGTTCGGCTTTCCTATAACGGCTACTTTTATATATTCCTCATCGTAATCTTCGGCATTTTCATCGGGGAAATACCTGAAAATTTCGTCAAGCAAATCGCCTGTACCGTGACCGTGTGCCGATGAAATCGG
>JAEDMB010000218.1 GCA_016303235.1 Oscillospiraceae bacterium | reverse complement strand
TTACTAAAAGTAGCGTTGTGGACATGACAGTCCTATACAGTAGTGGCGAAGTGGATACGCCTGTAAGAATAAGGGTTGCCTGATTTTCAGGTGGAAACTTAAATGCCAATCTTCTTACGAAGCCCCCACCTCTTAGCGAGTGTAACGAGCGTAAGTGGGGGAAAGTTCACTATGGAAAGCAGAAAAAGTTTAGCCAAAAAGGGATTTATAAGCGTTATTATTTTTCTTGCTACAATATTTATTAACTGTATCATTGATACGGAATCCGCCCTTTCATATATCAATGCTTTTGTAATGCTTTTTGCATGGATAACGGCAGGAGTTTCATTATATAAGCTCGATGTTATGAAGAACAAAACGGCACTTGTATGCCTTATAATTTTTCTTAATTTTCTGTACTTATTTTATGCCGGCTTTTTTATCCTTCTTCCTATGCTGAATGAAAATAAAGAAAATTAAATATTCAGAACAGCTGTGCTGACTGCTCTTGCAGTCGGCACGTTTTTTTATTATCAGAATTTGTCAGGTATTGACTAAATATAAATTTTTCTGTATAATTACAATGGGATTGTATGGTATAACAGTCCTTAATTATATTTTTTCAGAAAGGAGGGTAATGTGTAAAAAAATTTTTTCACATTACAATCAGAATTTTATGACACAGAATGTTATCTGTATTCTTATAACTATTGTATTATATCTGATAATGATGATAATTATAGGAATAAAATTTTCAAAGCAGAATAATGATGTCGGCGATTTTTACCTCGGCGGGCGAAAGCTCGGGCCAATAGTAACCGCAATGAGTGCGGAGGCTTCGGATATGAGCAGTTATCTGCTTATGGGACTTCCGGGACTTGCATATCTTACCGGTATCGCAGACGTAGGCTGGACAGTAATAGGTCTTGCAGTCGGAACATATCTCAACTGGTTGCTGGTAGCCAGAAGACTGAGAATATATTCTCAGAAATGCGGTGCGATTACTATACCGGATTTTTTTTCAAGAAGATACAGGGACAAAAGCAACGTTATTATGGGAATATCAGCACTTATAATTCTTATATTCTTTATTCCTTATACAGCATCGGGATTTTCGGCATGCGGAAAGCTTTTTGAATCTCTTTTCGGATTTGACTATCATTTTGCGATGATTTTAAGTGCAGTAATAATTATATCCTATACAAGCATAGGAGGATTTCTTGCAGCGAGTACAACCGACCTTATACAAAGTATAGCTATGACCGCAGCTCTTATAATAATAGTTTTATTTGGTGTAAACAGGGCAGGCGGATTTGATGCCGTTATGGAAAATGCAAAGAGCCTTGAGGGATATTTTTCAATGTCATCAGTTCATAATTATGAAACCGGCGGAAGTTCCACTTATGATATTATTACAATTATATCAACTCTTGCATGGGGACTCGGATATTTCGGAATGCCTCATATTCTTCTCAGATTTATGGCTGTTGAGGACTGCAATAAGATTAAAATTTCAAGAAGAATTGCATCTGTATGGGTTGTTATATCAATGGCAATAGCTGTATTTATAGGTATTATCGGAAACGCTATGTCTGCAAACGGAAGTATTGCCGTACTTACAAACAATGCTGATTCGGAAAAGGTTATAATGAATATGGCTATGCTTATGAGTGAAAGCGGAATAGTTCCCGCACTTGTTGCCGGAATCATATTTGCGGGAATACTTGCGTGCACGATGTCAACTTCCGATTCACAGCTCCTCGCAGCGTCCTCCAGTATGTCCGAGAACTTTATAAAGGGTGTATTTAAAATTAATCTTTCGGAAAAGCAGTCTATGAATATCGCAAGAATTGTACTTCTTGTGATTGCATCTGTTTCAATAATAATTGCGTGGAATCCCGAAAGTTCGGTATTCGGCATTGTATCATTTGCGTGGGCTGGCTTTGGTGCTACATTCGGACCTTTAATGCTTGTGTCGCTTTTCTGGAAGCGTTCAAACAAATACGGAGCAATTGCCGGAATGATTTCGGGCGGAATTATGGTCTTTGTATGGAAATTCTGTATAAAGATACTCGGCGGTATATGGAATATATATGAACTTCTTCCAGCATTTATAGTTTCTCTGTTTTTTATTATTGTTGTTTCGCTTGCAACAGGCAAGCCTGAAAAGGAAATAACTGACGAATTTGAATTAGTGAAAAACAGCAGGGAATAATCTGAATCCGCAGGGGCACGGCATACCGTGTCCCTGTATCAGAAAATCAGCATAAAATTAAAAAATATTTTTTTCAGA
>JAEDMB010000217.1 GCA_016303235.1 Oscillospiraceae bacterium | reverse complement strand
CCAAGCGGATAAATGTGATAGATAATAGCGTCATCGTACCAGTACATAAATAAGTAGACCTCCAGTTTGTATATTAGTTTTCGCTTCCTTCAAGGAAGTATGTAGCCTCCATATCGGCAACGCTTACAGCGAAGGCAAGCGGAAACATTTCAAAAGCCTTGCCGATTGAGTTTTTATCCTCAATTCCGGAAAATCCCATATGATAGCGTATTGCAAAGGATTCTTCACGGCTGAGCTTCATATAGCTTGAGATAATATAAACAGATTTTTCACCATGACCATACGGCATAGTATCTTCAATTCTGTAATATGGAACTTTTTCCCATACGCCTTTTTCATTTTTAGCATTTCTGTAATCAACGGTATAGAAATTTATTTTGCAAAGGTCATGAAGAAGTGAAACAATTGCAACGGATTCGGAGCTGTAATCCATCTGATAAAGTTCCTTTGCACGGTTGCGGTTAAGATAATCAACAAGGCAGTGATAAACATTAATACTATGTTCAACAAGACCTCCCTCATAAGCACCATGGTATCTTGTACTCGAAGGAGCAGTAAAGAAATCGCTTGAATTTGATTTCAGATATTCCAGAAGCTTATCAGCTCCGGGTCTTTTGATATTTTCAGTGTAAATTTTAATAAATTCGTCTTTTGCCGTCATAGAAAAAACCTCCGTAATGTTATCAAGTGAATTATATCATATTATATGCAATTATTCAATAGTTTTCGCAAATTTCTACAATTGCGATTATTTTCAAAAATGTTATTTGTGCATATTTTACAAAAATTTACGAATTGCTCCCGGAAACAATTCCGATTACCTTAAAATATTCCCTTACTGCACCGCAATAGTCATTTGCTTTTACAAGCTGACTGATTTTATCGTTGCTTTTTTCACCGGAATCATCAGTTAAAACAGCCTCGCCGAGTTTTTTATCGATAAAAAGCATTTTACAGCTTTTTCCGTCACTGGAATAACGGTCATAAAAATCCTTTGCAAGTTCAGCATTGCTTTTTTCGGTGATATTATTCGTAGTCACGATAAAGATATTTTTATCGGAATGTATTGCGAGAGTACTTTCAAATTCAAGAAGCTGTTCATTATTAAATAAACTTCCGTTATCGAAAACGCATTTCGGACAGCTTTCGGCAAGCGAAAGAAGTTCAAGTATTCCGGATTTGTAGTCCCCCGAAACTATACTCTTTGTTGCATAGAAAAAAGCATCTTTTTCTGACTGTTCTGTTATATAAAGAATCGGTGTGCCGTGCTTATAAAGATAATCCTTGTTTGTATCGTTGTTTATAAGAAGTATTATACCGCTTCCCATTCCCTGAAATATTTCATTATAGCATTTTTCAGCATATTTTTCGGGTGTAAGATTTTCAAGCTTATTCGTAGTTACAACGGCAGTATTAAGCATAAGCTTTGAATTTATCCAGCCCGCATAATTATTACATTCTTTCAAATCCTCATTGGAAAGGATTTTCGCATTGTCATATATATAATTATTTTCAGAAACAACAACAAGCTTTTCCTCAGCCGGCTTTGTAATAACTGCCTCCGTAACGATTCCGGTAGTTTGCAGAGTTGTAACAGTTTCCGAAGAATAATGTTCCGATGAATTATTATCCGAACACCCTGCCGTAACAAGTACAGATATGAGCGTTAAGACTCCAAAAAATTTTTTCAAAAAAATCTCTCCTTGCTCTTGCATTATACTATATATTCTAGTATAATCTAATTAAAAAATCAAGAGGTGTTTTTTATGAAATATAAAACTGAAAATAATAATATACTTCTCTGGCAGAAAGATTTTGACCTTGATGAAACACTTGACTGCGGTCAGGCATTCCGATGGAAAAAAATCGAATCTGAATATGACTGCACATACAAGGGATTTTTTCTTAATGACAGCCTGACTATATCAAAGAAAGATGATTTCTTTATACTTCATAATACAAGCGAATCGGATTTTCTTGAAAAATGGGTTGAATACTTTGATTTGAATACCGATTACGGAAAACTGAAAGAAATATTCTGCCGTGATGAAACTATGAAAAAGGCATGTGAATTTGCGGGAGGAATAAGACTTCTCAGACAGGATTCATGGGAGACTCTTCTGTCTTTTATAATATCACAGAATAATAATATCCCGAGAATAAAGCTTATTATAGACCGCCTTTGCAGTCATTACGGACATTTTCCGTCCGCCGTGGAGCTTGCGGAAGAAACTCCCGAAAGCATAGATTATCTTAAAAGCGGATTCCGTGCGAAATATAT
>JAEDMB010000059.1 GCA_016303235.1 Oscillospiraceae bacterium | reverse complement strand
ATTTCGTCCATAGGTCTTGCATGTCTGCCGGCAAGAGAAATAATATTTTCGTCAACTATACCTTTTTTTTCACGAATTTTTTCTTCTTTTATAAGTCTTTTTCTTTCTTTTTTGTCCTCATTTATAATTTTTTGTGCAAGAACAGTTCTGCATTTTTCGCAGGTTAAAGGCAATATATTTTCAGACGTACCTATTTCCTGAAAATTTCGTGCATCATTCTGAAAATTAATCCTGCAGGCGGTTTTCTTACCGTTATCAGTACCATGAACAACATTATCTTTTGCAGATTTGATAAGCTTGATAATCATGTGCTAACCTCCAATAAAGAATTTAAATTATAGTTGCAGATATACAAAAACAACGAACTATATCAAACGATTTTATATAACATATAATATTATATAATATATCTCCGTAAAAATCAACACTTTTTTAATAAGTCAGTGAAAAAATGTTTTTTTAAAAAAATAAAACTTATTAAATTTGTCAGATTTGGCAGTAATTCAAGGATTTTTTTATCAATTTTCTATTCCAAAAAAATAAAAATCTAAAAAAATATGCGTTTCCTATTGCATTATTTTTGAATTTGTTGTATTATATATGTGTACATTATTGTGTTAGGAGGAGTTATGTGAAACTCGTTTCAGTAGTAGTTCCGTGCTACAATGAAGAAGAGGTTCTCCCTTTGTTTTATGCGGAGATTATCAAGGTTACTGATGAAATGAAAAAAAATCACAGTGAACTTGAATTTGAATTTCTTTTCATAGATGACGGTTCAAAAGATAAAACTTTGCTTGAATTTCACAAGCTTGCCGAAAAGGACAGCAGAGTAAGATATATTTCATTTTCAAGAAATTTCGGAAAAGAATCCGGAATTTATGCCGGTCTTGAAAATTCAAAGGGCGATTATGTCGTTGTTATGGACGCCGATTTACAGCACCCCCCGTCATTTCTTCCGAAAATGTATGAATATGTAAAGAACGGCGAATATGACTGTGCAACTACAAGGCGTGTAAGCCGTAAGGGTGAATCAAAAATACGTTCATGGTTTGCAAGAAAATTCTATAAAATTATGAATAAGATTTCAGATACTGAAATTGTTGACGGTGCTCAGGATTTCAGATTTATGACACGTCAGATGGTTGATGCTGTACTTTCAATGAGTGAATATAATCGTTTTTCAAAGGGTATATTCAGCTGGGTAGGATTTAAAGTAAAATATATAGAATATGAAAACGTTGAAAGAGCTGCGGGAACTACTGCATGGTCATTCTGGGGGCTTTTCAAGTATTCTCTTGAGGGAATTATGGCATTTTCAACAGCTCCGCTTGTTATATCCTCACTTCTCGGTCTTGTAAGCTGTATAATAGCCTTTATAATGATTGTTGCAATTATTATAAAAAAACTTGCTTTCGGTGACCCTGTTCAGGGATTCCCGACTATTATGTGTGCTATCTTCTTTATAGGCGGTTTACAGCTTTTCTGTACCGGTATTCTCGGGCAGTATCTTTCAAAAACCTATCTCGAAACTAAAAACCGCCCCAAGTATATTATGAGGGAAAATGAAAAAATTTACAGGGAAAGACTTGAAAAACAAAAAAATAAGGATTAATTACTTATGAGCAAGCATCTGAAAATTTTTGTTTCTGTATTGTTTATTGTAATTATAATTCTTTCAGTCTGTATAACACGCTTTTATTTCGATGTTTCAAAGGATACAGGAAAAAATATAAGTACACCTGTTATATATTCCAGAACAGAACAGTCTGTGGACGGTCTTTATATTTTTAAAAGCGAAAGCGGTCTTTTAGGTGTTTCAGATGAAAACAGCAATATCATTCTTGAACCTCAGTGGAATACGATTGAAATTGAAAACGAAAATTCATTTATTGTATCGTCTGATTCTTTCGGGAGCGAAAATCTTTACGGCTGTGTAGATTCTGAAGGAAATGTGAAAGTACCTTTCATTTACAGCGGTTTTGAAAAGTTCGGAACTGAAAATATGACTTTCTATGTAGGACAAGTAGCCGGTGACAGCTCCTGTATAGTCTATAATAATTCCTTTAATCCCTGCTTTAACAGAGTATGGCAGAGCTATGAAATATCAGGAAATAAAATCAAGCTTTGCTACGGCGAAAATATCTATTCATATTTTGCCGGCGATGACGGAATATCACTTAAAAGTGCTGTTGTAAAAAATAAGGCTATGAGCAAAAAATATTCTGTAAATATAAACAGCCGTGTATTGCTTTCAAAACTGGATTACAGAAATCTTGAAAAAATTTCTGACTGTATTTCTGCATATCTTAATTATGCATTTACAGAAAATAATTCATATATAGATGAATATATAATTCCTGAAAGAAGTCAGGAATACAGAGTATTCTTCTCTGAATACCCTGAACTGGTTTCAAAAAAATTAAGAGCTGTAAAAGATATTTCAGTATATCAGGAAAAGCTGAGTGACGGAAGTCAGTATATTACAGCCTCCGTTAAAATATCCGCCGGAATATCATATATCATCGACAGCGAAAATTTTGATTTGACTGATAATTATCGTGCTGTATTAAGATTTCAGGAAAAGGAATTCGGTACAGTCAGTATGATTTCAGCATCGTTTTCGGACGATAGAATAAAACCGGAAGAAATTTCAGATTCTCCGGAAAATTAAAAAACAGGAGGACTCTTTTATGTCTAAAAAAGTTGCAGTCATAATGGGAAGCGACAGCGATTTTCCCGTTGTAAAATCTGCTCTTGCAGAACTTAAAAAATACGGCGTTGAATTTGAATGTCATGTTATGTCAGCCCACAGAACTCCGGTTCAGGCATGTGAATTTGCTGACAAGGCTGTTGAAAACGGTTTCGGCGTAATTATCTGTGCTGCCGGTATGTCCGCACACCTTGCAGGAGTTATCGCCGGTCACACTATACTTCCGGTTATAGGAATACCTATGAAATCCGCATCTCTTGACGGTATGGACGCTCTCCTTTCAACTGTTATGATGCCACCCGGAGTTCCTGTCGCAACAGTCGGAATTGACGGTGCTAAAAATTCAGCTATTCTTGCCGTTCAGATTCTTGCTCTTTCAGATGAATCACTTGCAATTAAACTTAAAGAATCAAAAAAGGCTATGGCTGATGCCGTAATTGAAAAAGATAAAAAGCTTGCTGAAAAAATTGCAGAGCTTTGATATATTTACTTAAAAAACGGAGGAATCTTAAAATGGAAAATATCACTAAAAAAGAACAGCTCTATGAGGGAAAGGCTAAGAAAGTTTATGCTACTAATGACCCCGACCTCGTAATTGTTGACTATAAAGATGATGCTACCGCTTTCAACGGCGAAAAGAAAGGCACTATTACAGGCAAGGGCGTTATCAATAACAAGATGACTAACTATATGTTCAAGCTCCTTGAAAAGGAAGCAGGCGTTCCTACTCATCTCGTTGAAGAAATCAGCGACCGTGAAACTATCGTTAAGAAAGTTGAAATCGTACCGCTTGAAGTTATTATCAGAAATGTTGCTGCCGGCAGTTTTTCAAAGAAACTCGGTATTGCTGAAGGCACTCCCCTTAAACAGCCTACTCTTGAATTCAGCTACAAAAACGATGACCTCGGCGACCCGTTTATAAATTCATATTATGCTCTCGGTCTCGGACTTGCTACTCAGGAAGAAATCGATACTATCACAAAGTACGCTTTTGCAGTCAATACTTTTATGGTTGACTTCTTCAAAAAGCTTAATATCGACCTTATCGACTTCAAAATTGAATTTGGTCGCTTTAAAGGACAGATTATTCTTGCTGATGAAATTTCACCTGATACATGCCGTTTCTGGGACAGCACTACTCACGAAAAACTCGATAAAGACCGTTTCCGTCGTGATATGGGCAACGTCGAAGAAGCATATCAGGAAATCATGAAAAGACTGATGGGAGAATAATATGGGCGGATTTTTCGGTGCTGTATCTGAAAATGACTGCATTGCAGATGTTTTCTTCGGAACAGATTATCATTCACATCTCGGCACAAGGAGAGGCGGTATGACCGCCTACTCCGAAACTCTCGGATTTCAGAGAAATATTCACAGTATAGAAAATTCCCCTTTCCGTACAAAGTTTGAAAAAGACGTTGAGGGTATGAAAGGCAATATATGCATAGGCTGTATAAGCGATACAGACCCTCAGCCTATTATGGTAAGGTCAAAGCTTGGTCTTTATGCTATATGTACTGTCGGAATTATCAACAATGCTGATGAACTTGTAAGCGAACTCCTTGACAAAGGCTGTGCAAACTTTGAAACTATGAGTAGCGGAAATATCAATTCCGGTGATTTGATAGGTGCTTTGATTGCTCAGAAGTCATCATTCGTTGAGGGAATAAAATATGCTCAGTCAAAAATAAATGGTACTATGTCACTTCTTATTCTTGAAAAAGACCGCATAATTGCTTCCCGTGACAAAATGGGCAGACTCCCTATCGTAATCGGCAAAAGAGATGACGGTTACTGCGTTTCACTTGAATCCTTTGCTTTTCAGAAACTCGGCTATGATACCTGCTATGAACTGAAAGCAGGCGAAATCGTAAGCATTACTGAAAAAGGTTTTGAAACTATTTCAGAGGGCGGAGACGATATGCGTATATGTTCATTCCTCTGGACATATTACGGATACCCCAATGCCGTCTATGAAGGCGTTACTGTTGAAACTATGCGAACACGTAACGGCGAAATTATGGCGGAAACCGATATTAAAAACGGTAACCTTCCCGATGTTGACTATGTATGCGGTGTACCCGATTCGGGAATACCTCACGCAATAGGCTATGCAAACAAAAGCGGTATTCCCTTTGCAAGACCTTTTATTAAATATACTCCCACATGGCCGAGAAGCTTTATGCCTACAAGTCAGGCTATGCGTAACCGTGTTGCAAAAATGAAACTTATTCCCGTTCATGAACTTATTGAGGGTAAAAAGCTCCTCTTTGTCGATGACAGTATTGTAAGAGGTACACAGATGCGTGAAACTGTTGAATTTCTCTATGAAAACGGTGCTAAGGAAGTTCATATGCGTTCCGCATGTCCTCCTATTATGTATGGCTGTAAATATCTTAACTTCTCAAGAAGCACTTCTGAACTTGAACTCATCGCAAGAAAAATCATCGATGAAGCCGAAGGTGCAGAGGGTGTTAAGTATATCGCAGAATACAGTAATTCACGAACAGAAAGAGGAAAATTTCTCCGTGACGAAATATGCCGTCGCTTAAAGCTTACTTCACTGGAATTTCAGTCACTTGAGGGAACTCGCAAGGCTATCGGATTGCCTGAATGTAAGCTCTGTACTTATTGCTGGAGCGGAAAGGAATGACTTTAATTGAATAATCAGATACATGAAGAATGCGGAGTTTTCGGCATTTATTCACATCAGAAAACTGATGTAGCTTACAGGACTTACCATGCACTTTTTGCACTTCAGCACAGAGGTCAGGAAAGCTGTGGCATAGTCGTAAATGACAACGGAGTATTTTCACATCATAAGGATTTGGGACTCGTTCCCGAAGTATTCGGACATAATCATCTTGAAAAGTTAGGTGACGGAAATATCGCAGTCGGACATGTACGGTATTCAACTACTGGAAAGTCAAACAGAACCAATGCACAGCCCTTAGTAGTTCGCCACGTTAAAGGACCTATGGCTATTGCTCATAACGGAAATTTAATAAATGCACATGAACTCCGTGAAAAATATGAACTCAAAGGGGCAATTTTCCATTCAACAAATGATACAGAAGTAATATCCTATGCAATTACAGAACAGAGACTTATTCAGCCGTCTATTGAAAAAGCTGTTGAAAAGGCTGTAGGCGAACTTAAAGGAGCATTTTCGCTTGTTATAATGTCTCCGCAGAAATTAATCGCTGTAAGAGACCCGAACGGGTTCCGCCCTCTCTGTATGGGAAAATGCAGTGACGGTTCAATAGTATTTGCATCTGAAACATGTGCCCTGGACAGCGTTGGTGCGGAATTTGTCCGTGACCTCGATGCAGGTGAAATCGTTGTTGCAGACAGTGACGGAATACGCTCAATAAGAACTCACTGCGGAAAAAAAGGTACAATATGCGTTTTTGAATATGTATACTTTGCAAGACCCGATTCCGTAATTCAGGGTTGCAGTGTTCATAAGGCACGCCTTAAAGCCGGAGAACTTCTCTGGAAGGAACACCCTGTTGATGCCGATGTAGTTATAGGAGTTCCCGACAGCGGTCTTGACGCTGCACTTGGCTTTTCGCATGCATCGGGGATTCCTTACGGTGTCGGATTCGTTAAAAACCGCTATATCGGCAGAACTTTCATTCAGCCTACTCAGGCACAGCGTACAAATGCTGTCAGAATAAAGCTGAATGTCGTTAAGGACGTTGTAAAGGATAAAAGAGTTGTCCTTATTGATGACAGTATTGTCAGAGGAACGACATGTGCAAGAATTGTAAATCTTCTGCGTGAGGCTGGAGCTAAGGAAATTCATATGCGGATTTCCTGCCCTCCGTTTATAAATCAGTGCTATTTCGGTACGGATATCGACAGCAAGGAAAATTTAATCGCATGCAAAATGACTCTGCCCGAAATATGCAGGGAGGTCGGAGCGGATTCTCTCGGATATTTAAGCGTTGACGGAGTAAAAAGCATTGCGGAAGGTGCTGACTGTGATTTCTGTGTCGGCTGTTTTACCGGAAATTATCCTGTTGCAGTGCCTGATGTTATGCCGAAAGATAAATTTGAATACAAAATAGGCGAATAATTAACAGAAAGGAAATTTTTTTAAATGAAAAGCTATTCTGAAAGCTACAAGAAAGCCGGCGTTGACGTTACAGCCGGATATAAAGCCGTTGAACTTATGAAGGCACATATCGCTAAAACTATGACAAGCGGTGTGCTTTCCGGAATAGGCGGATTCGGCGGACTTTTTGAAATAGATATGACTGGTATCAGCAAGCCGGTACTTGTTTCGGGTACTGACGGCGTTGGTACAAAGCTTAAAATTGCATTTCTTATGAACAAGCACAATACAGTCGGTATTGACTGCGTTGCAATGTGCGTTAATGATATTATATGCTGTGGTGCAAAACCTCAGTTTTTCCTTGACTATATTGCAGTCGGAAAAAACTATCCGGAAAAAATTGCTGATATAGTATCAGGTGTTGCAGAAGGCTGTGTGCAGTCCGGCTGTGCATTAATAGGCGGTGAAACTGCTGAAATGCCCGGATTCTATCCCGTTGACGAATACGACCTTGCCGGCTTTGCAGTAGGCGTTGTTGACAAGGACAAGATTCTCAAGCCGGAAACTCAGAAAGCCGGTGACGTTTTAATTGCTATCAAGTCAAGCGGTGTTCATTCAAACGGCTTTTCACTTGTAAGAAATGTCTTCACTGTAAACGAACAGAACCTCAAGAGACATTTCTCCGATTTGGGAACTACTCTCGGCGACTGTCTCCTTACTCCTACAAAAATTTACGTCAAGGCAATTATGAATCTTCTTGACAATGTAAACGTCAAGTCTATTTCTCACATAACAGGCGGAGGATTTTATGAAAATATTCCCCGTTCACTCCCGAAAAACCTTTCCGCTAAGATTGAAAGAAATGCTGTACAGGTTCTTCCGATTTTTGACCTTATCGCAAGAACAGGCAATATTCCTGAACGTGATATGTTCAATACATTCAATATGGGCGTAGGTATGGTCGTATGCGTTGATAAAAACGATGCTGACAAGGCTGTATCTGCTATAAATGAATCAGGTGAAGAAGCTTATATCCTCGGTGAACTCGTTGAATCAGAGGAAGGCGTTATTATCTGCTAATCGGATTTGCTACCGCAAATCTGTGAATTTTTAATTTGAAAGGTGAAAGAAGATGAAGAAGTTAAACAAGACCAAGGCATTAACAAGAGTTATAGGAGGTATGCTTGCCTGCACAACAATGATTATGGCAAATCAGATTTCTGCATTTGCATATACTCTTGAAACAGGAACATACATATACAGTGATACAGTTTCAAAGGAATATTATCTCGACCGCTATTATTATGACTCTGAAGTAAGAGACAGAGCTGAATATATCTGGAACTTTCTCAGAAATCATGGCTTCAATGAAGTTTCAGCATCAGCAGTAATAGGAAACTTTATGTGCGAAACAGGTAATCTTGACTGCTCAACTTATGAGGGCGGAGTCTATGATTATTCAGACGGCATAGGTATTGCACAGTGGACTACTGTTGACGGCGGTCTCGGTACAGGTGTACATGCAGATTTGGCACAGTTTGCCTATGAAAATTACGGCTGTTATAATTATACTCCGTATCCGTGGGAATCAACCTATAATACATGGGTATCAAATCTTGACTGTCAGCTTTCATTCTTTGTATCCGATTCCGCACATGGCAACAAGGATATGACATGGTACGGATATTCAAGTCTTGCTGAACTCCCTTGGGACGTTGAATATTTATCTGACTTTGCATCACATGACTGGCTTGCAGATGCTGGCTGGGATACTGCAAGAGCTATAAAGAGAGCTACTGAAGTATTCTGTTTCCGCTGGGAAGTTGCAAGCGGTGACTATTCAAATATCGGTGATGTAAGACTTCCGTCTGCCCTTGCAACTTATGAATATTTCACAGGTTACAGTGCGGGCGAACTCTGGTATTAATCTGAAAAAGGAAGCCGTTATTTAAATTAAAAGATGACGGCTTCTCAATTATGGAACTGAACGGAGATGATTAAAATGAAAAATATAGTCGTTCTTGTATCGGGAGGCGGTACAAATTTACAGGCTCTTATAGATGCCGAAAAATCAGGAATTATTAAAAACGGAAAAATTACTTGTGTAATATCTTCAAATCCCGATGCTTATGCACTTGAGCGTGCAAAAAATAATAATATCCCCACAAGAATTATTCCAAGAAAAAATTATTCCGACAGCGTTTCTTACAGTCATGCTGTCCTTGATGCTCTTAATGCTGAAAAAGCTGATTTAATAGTTCTTGCCGGATTTATGATTATTCTTGATGAATGTATTACAAAGGCATATGACTATAAAATAATCAATGTACACCCTGCCTTGATTCCGTCATTCTGCGGAGAGGGATATTATGGTCTTAAAGTCCACGAAAAAGCTCTTGAATACGGCGTTAAAGTCAGCGGTGCAACAGTTCATTTTGTAAATGAAAAGGCTGATGCCGGTGCAATCATACTTCAGAAAGCTGTTGAAGTAAAATCCGGCGATACTCCCGAAGTTCTTCAGAAACGCATTATGGAACAGGCTGAATGGAAGATATTACCGCAGGCTGTTTCACTTTTCTGTCAGGATAAAATCGATATTATTGACGGCAAGGCATACGTGAGGGATTGAATTATGATTACTGATATAAAAAAAGACGGTTTCGGAATGGAGGGAAAACTCTATATTGATGTTTTCGATTCCGAATGTAATGTTATAATCGACGGTGAGGCAAGTCTTGAATATGCACAGAAATGTGCGGGAATGCTGAACAGTCTTTCTTCCGGAGCTTTAAAGACTCTTGAAAAAGCTTTAAGAATATACTGCCTTACATGTGTGAACGAACACAGGCATCTCCTTGATACTCTTACATTTGACGTCAGAACCGTTAAAAGCATGCTTGAATGTATCTATCCGCAGACATTATATATAGATGCTCCCGAGGGCTACGGCAAGGGCATACGCCTTGAATGTGAATGTGACTGGGAAGAAGAATGTGAAGGCTTAATGACAATTATTATAAGGGACGATGAAATTCTCTATGTCGGTCAGAGCAATGATTTAAGTCCTTTTGATGAGCTTGAATACTTCCATGACGATGAAAATAATTTCATAAACAAAATTTAACCGAAAGGATTTTTTTCTTATGATTAAACTCGATATTGCAAACGAATTAAACAAAAATGCTTACCCCGGAAGAGGCATTATTATAGGCAAATCTCCGAATGGAAAATACGCCGTAACTGCATATTTCATCATGGGCAGAAGTGTAAACAGCCGTAACAGAGTATTTGTTGAAGACGGTGAGGGAATCCGTACACAGGCTTTTGACCCCTCAAAGCTCAGCGACCCACATCTTATTATATATTCACCGGTAAGAGTTCTTGGAAATAAGCTTATTGTTACTAACGGCGACCAGACTGATACAATTTACGAACTTATGGACAAGCAGTTTACTTTTGAACAGGCTCTGCGTACCCGTGAATTTGAGGACGATGCTCCGAACTATACCCCAAGAATATCCGGTATTCTCCGTTTTGATGAAAAGGGATTCAATTATGCTATGTCAATTCTCAAGAGTGCAAACGGAAATCCTGATTCATGTCAGAGATACACTTTCTGCTATAATAATCCTGTCAGCGGAGACGGTCATTTTATTCATACATATATGGGTGACGGAAATCCGCTCCCGAGCTTTGAGGGCGAACCTGAACTCATCGCTACTTATGACGATATTAACGAATTTACAGATATTCTCTGGAATAATCTCAATGAGGACAATAAAGTATCACTCTTTGTAAGATATGTAAATATCGAAACAGGCAAATCTGAAACAAAAATAATCAATAAAAATAAATAAAGTTTTCGCTCAAGCCTTTTTCAAAAGGCTTGCAGGGGAGGTTTGGAGGGGACACTGTCCCCTCCAATAAAAAATAAAACAAAAGGAGTTTTTTTAAAATGTCAAATGAAATGCAGTTAAAATACGGCTGTAACCCGAATCAGAAACCGTCAAGAGTTTATATGGCAGACGGTTCAGAACTTCCGATTACTGTACTTTGCGGTAAACCGGGATATATAAATCTTCTTGACGCTCTCAACGGCTGGCAG
>JAEDMB010000216.1 GCA_016303235.1 Oscillospiraceae bacterium | reverse complement strand
ATTCCTTTCAGGGAAAATTTTTTCAAAAACACATGACAAATTCCGCAAAATGATGTATAATATATCTATGCAAATTTATCCAGAAAAGGAGATTCTGAAATGGACAAAAAATTTTATATCACTACCCCGATTTATTATCCTTCGGGCAATCCTCATATAGGTCACTGCTATACGACTGTTGCATGCGATTCTATCGCAAGATACAGAAAAATGCAGGGATATGATGTCAAATTCCTTACAGGTACTGACGAACACGGTCTCAAAATCGAAAAAAAAGCAAGCGAAAAAGGCGTTTCACCTAAGGAATATGTTGACGAAATCGTTGAAAAATTCAAAAAGCTCTGGAGCTATATGAATGTCGATTATGACAGATATATCCGCACTACTGACGATTATCACATCGAAACTGTTCAGAAAATCTTTAAAGCTCTCTACGACAAGGGATATATCTACAAGGGCGAATATACAGGAAAATACTGTACTCCCTGCGAAAGCTTCTGGACTGATTCACAGCTTAAGGACGGAAAGTGTCCCGACTGCGGTCGTGAAGTTACAGACGCTAAGGAAGAAGCTTATTTCTTTAAGATGTCTCCATTTGCTGAACGTCTTGAAAAGCTCCTCACTGAAACCGATTACCTTATGCCTAAGTCACGTGCCGTTGAACTTGTAAACAATTTCATAAAGCCCGGTCTTGAAGATTTATGCGTTTCACGTACAAGCTTTACATGGGGTATTCCCGTAACATTTGACGAAAAGCATGTCGTTTATGTATGGATTGACGCTCTTTCAAACTATATTTCCGCACTCGGATATATGAACGATAAATATGACGACTTCGACAGATACTGGCCCGCTGATGTTCATATGGTTGCAAAGGATATTATGAGATTCCACGCTATTATATGGCCCGCAATGCTTATGGCTCTCGATTTGCCACTCCCTAAGCACCTTGCTGTACATGGCTGGATTACTTTCAACGGTCAGAAGATGTCAAAATCTCTCGGAAATGTCGTTGACCCGTTTGTACTCGGTGAAAGATACGGCTGTGATTCTATACGCTATCACATTCTTCGTGAAATGGCTCTCGGTTCGGACAGCTCTTTCTCAAACGAAATTATGATAAACCGTATAAATTCCGACCTCGCCAACGACCTCGGAAACCTCGTTTCAAGAACTGTTGCTATGGTTATCAAGTATTTTGACGGCACTCTCCCGAATGAAAAGGCTTTTGATGATTCCGCCGACAATGATTTAAAGGAAATGGCTCTTTCCCTCAGAGATAAAGTTGACGGTTTTATCGATAAAGTTCAGATTAATCTCGCTCTTGAAGAAATATTCAGAGTTATTTCAAGAGCTAATAAATATATTGACGAAACTGCTCCGTGGATACTCGCAAAAGATGAATCACTCAAACCACGCCTTGCCGGAGTTCTCTATAATCTTCTTGAAGCTATCAGAATTTCATCAACACTTCTTTTCCCTTATATGCCCTCTACAATGCCGAAAGTATGGGAACAAATCGGAATTGCCCCCGAAAATGCAAATTATGAAAATTCCGCACTCTGGAATGTTCTTCCTTCTGATGTTACTGTACACAAGGGCGAAGTGCTTTTCCCGAGAATTGATGTTGCCAAGGAAATTGAAGAACTTAATGCACTGATTTTAGCTAATGCTCCCAAAGAGGAAAAAGCTTTTGACGCTCCCGAACTTGCTCCCGAAATAACTATTGAGGATTTTCAGAAAGCCGATTTGCGTGTTGCTAAAGTTATTTCATGCGAAAAAGTCAAGAAATCAAAGAAACTCCTCTGTCTCCAGCTCGATGACGGTATGGGAGGACGTCAGGTGGTTTCCGGAATTGCCGAATACTACAAGCCCGATGACCTTGTCGGAAAAAAAGTTCAGATTGTTGCAAACCTCAAACCTGTAAAGCTCTGCGGTGTTGAAAGTAATGGTATGATTTGTGCATGCGATACTCCTGACGGCGTAAAAGTTCTTTTTGCCGATGACAGTATTCCGGCAGGTGCTAAAATAAGATAAGATAACAAAACAAAGGCGGATTTTTCAATCCGCCCCGTTTTATTTTAATCGGTTACTGCATTTTATAGGACTCAATCATCTTTTTTACCATCTGACCCCCGATTGCTCCGGCCTGTCTTGCAGTAAGGTCGCCGTTGTAACCCTGTTTGAGAGTAACTCCTACTTCGCTTGCAGATTCCATTTTAAATCTTTCAAGAGCTTCCTTGCCCTTCTGAGTAAATTCACCTTTCATAGTTAAATCTCCTTTAAAAGTTGTTT
>JAEDMB010000215.1 GCA_016303235.1 Oscillospiraceae bacterium | reverse complement strand
ATAAATATAATCAGTAGCTTTTTTTGACCGTTGTAAAATTCAGCCCTGAATTTGCACAGTATTTATGCACATATGAATTTTCATAGCATTTTATGGTAAGCTTGGGGCAGAATGTAAATGCATCTTCACCTATAAACTTTACATTTTCGGGAATAAAGAGTTCTCTGAGACTTTCACAGCCGGAGAATGCTTCATTTCCGATACTGCTTATGCTTGAGGGAAGTTCAACTATTTCGAGGTTATGACAGAATGAGAACATACCTTCTTCGATTGCAGTCACACCCTCCGGAATTTTAATTGAATTAAGGCTTATGCATGAACTGAAAACAGCTCTTTTCATAATTCTGATGCTTGAGGGAAGTTCAACTGTTTTAAGCTTTTTACATTCTGAAAAGGCATATTCGCCTATTGTAATAACGGATTCCGGAATTTTTACAGCTCTTATAAATCCGAAACTGTCAAAGCAGAAACTTGCCAGTGAAGTGTAGCCGAAAGGAATTTCAACATTTCTTTTAAGCTTGTACTTAAATGCATCAAAGGGCTTGAATTCCTTTGGATTTGAGGGCATAACCAAATCGACAGGTTCCGGAGCTGAAACAGGTGCAGTCGGTTCAGCAGAGGGAGCTGAAACATTTTCACTGACAGGAGCGGGAACATATACCCAGCCGAGAACAAATGTGAAACATTCAATTATAAATTCGATTGCATTATCAGAAAGAAAAAGTTCATTAGTCATATATTCCTTTGCTTTCATAATAGCGATTTCGTGGTTGTTTTCAGCGAGCATATTTTTGATTACACCGTTGCTCATTACGTTTCTTATAAGACGTCTTTCCTTTTCATATTCCGGCAGATAGTCGTTAAGGAATGAAATAAATTTTGTAGTATCGCTTAAAATACTTGTTCCGTAGTTATCAACAAGTGATTTGAGTGACTGCTTGACACCGTTTGTATATTCAAACCCCGGAATATTTCTCGGCACAGGCGTTTTGCATACCGGACACATATTAGCTCCGGCTGGAATTTCTGTTCTACACTGTTTGCAGAGCATAAAAAAATCTCCTCCTAAGTAAATAATGGAGACATAATAAAGCAGGCACGCTTTATATTCTCTGAACCTTAATGGCATATTTTACAATATTATATCACTTTTACAAAAAAAAGTCAATAGCTATAACGTCAAACATTCAAAAAATTTTTTAAGAAGATAAATTTTCGTTTACAAATTGTAAAATACCGAAAGAATATTATTTAAATATTATGGTATAATAAAATTATCAGGAGGATTTTTTATTATGAAAAGAACAGCATTTTTTGATACAAAGCCTTATGACCGCATATGGTTCGACAAGCTTGAAAAGGATTTTGAAATAACATATTTTAAGGACAAGCTCAATTCCGATACAGCCGTGCTTTGCAAGGATTTTGATGCGGTAATTGCATTTGTAAACGACAATATTGATTATGATACAGTTCAGAAACTTATTGAATATAATATAAAAGCAATTGCAATGAGATGTTCCGGATATAATAACATAGATTTCAGAGCCATAGGAAATAAAATTCCTGTTCTGAGAGTTCCCGTATATTCGCCGTATGCCGTTGCGGAACACGCTATGGCATTATTTCTCTGTCTGAACCGTAAAATCAACAAGGCTTACAACCGTACACGTGAGTTCAACTTTTCAATAAACGGCTTGCAGGGATTTGACCTCAACGGTAAAACTGCCGGAATTATCGGTACAGGACAAATCGGAAGAATTTTTATAAAAATCTGTAAGGGGTTCGGAATGAATGTTATTGCATATGACCCTTTTCCGATAAAAAATCCCGATTTTGAATATACTGACCTTGACACTCTTTACAGAAAAAGCGATATTATATCGCTCCACTGTCCTTTAACGTCCGATTCAAGGCATATTCTCAATTCTGATTCCTTTTCAAAAATGAAAGACAGCGTTTATATAATCAATACTTCAAGGGGCGGACTTATTGAAAGCGAATCACTTCTTGACGCTCTGAAAAGCGGTAAAATTGCCGGAGCAGGTCTTGATGTCTATGAGGAAGAATCGGAATTATTCTTTGAGGACTATTCTTCAAGAATTATCGATGACGATATACTTTCACTTCTTGTAAGTCTGCCGAATGTAATTATCACGTCACATCAGGCATTCCTGACTGATGAGGCTTTAAAAAATATTGCCGAAATAACTATCGGAAATCTTAATGATTTCTTTGCCGGCAGACCTCTTAAAAACCAGATAAATATTTCATAAAATTTTTTGGAAAAATTTCGTCTTTTTTGTATTCAAAAATCACTTATATATAAAGGAGTGATTTTT
>JAEDMB010000058.1 GCA_016303235.1 Oscillospiraceae bacterium | reverse complement strand
GCATAACAGTAAGTACCGCCGTCTGCACCTGTTTCAGTACCGGTTGTAAAAGATGTATTTACATCTGAATAAGATGGAGTGTCATCTATAGGTGGGTTATCTATAGGAGGGTTATCTGTGGAAGTGTTAAATACAGTACAGGTCTTTGATGTACTTTTGATGCCATTATTTCCATAGAAAAGTGTATTTCCCCAATCAGAAAGACTGCTTCCGTCCCAGTTATTTGCAATGTCAAGATATCCAAGTTCAGAGTTGTTTCCTTTCCAAGACCAGCCAAGATATCCTACACCCTTTTGTGTACAGTAATTCATAATTGTTGCTTCGTCAACGTCCCCGTCCTTATGTTCTGCACCAAATTCACCAATTACCAAAGGAACATTAATGCTGAGTGCATTATCAATATTATTTTTAACCATATCAGCATTGTTTCCTGCATACTCGTACATATGAATTGAAAATACAGTATTCTTATTTTTATCTGACTGGAATACTTCTTTTCCTTTTTCTTTGATAGAAGCGGGATACTGTCCCCAGCCTGCACAGTCAATCATAATCATATTGTCAATTCCGGCATTACGCACAATCTGAATACCCTTTTTGCATCCTTCTGCCCAGCCGGAAGCGTCCCATGTTCCAAAAAATTCGTTTGCAATATTTAAAATTACATATTGTTTATTAGCATTAAGTATATCTTTCATTTCAACCCAGTAGTTTGCTGCTGCCTCGAAATCAGATGCGTTATCACTTCCTGTTGCATCATGAACTTCAAGAATACAAACCTGATTGTTCTGCTTGCAAACATCAATGATATGTCTAAGTTCATCAGCAGATGTCTTTGTCCACTGATTGCCGTTTGCACAAACAATACGAACTGTATTTGTTCCCAGTGAAGCTGCTGCTTTAATTGAAGTGTCAGTATAATCTTTATACCATGCATGTGCAATGTTTACACCACGCATTACAAAAGCATTTCCGTTTGCATCTTTTATTGTCGTACCGTCAACATAAAAACCGTTTCCGTCACTTTGCGAAGGAGTGTTATCGGAAGATGAATTTCCCGAACTATTTGTAGTAACGCTTTGAATTGTAATATTGCTTGGCCAGTAAACGCTGAACTTAATTTCAGAAGCTCCTGAAGGAATATTATAGCTTACGCTTATTGTCTTGTCTGAAGGTACATTATTTTCAAATTCCTGCTGTGTCCAGTTTCCGTTGACAGAAGTTCCGAATGCACCTGTAGATACACCGTCATCAGTATTCACCTTGTATGTAACAGTACAGGACGATGCACCATTTGCTTCAAAAGTACAATACTGGAATGTATTTCCTTCGGAGCCAGTCTCTGTTCCGGTCTTAAAAGATACATTATTGCCATTGTTGTCATTATTAGGCTTGTCATCAGGAACATTAGTGCTGTCTCTGTGCTTTCCTCCCGCAATGGCTGCCACTGCACCCGGAAGTGCCGCATTATAGTCAATTGCAACTTCATTGCACTGATAATCAGACATTGTATCCTGATAAGTAAAATTAGAATCTTTAGGTCCTCCTACAAGTGCTCCCGTAAGTTCATGACCTCCGTTTTTATATTTTGAAGGGTCTGAACTATTATTGAGGTCATCATAGCTTGTATAACCTGATGCACCTCTATGATGCGGATATTTAACAGAGTTGTTTTGGAAACCTACAACGAGGCAGGCGTTCTTATTATTATCACCCAGAATCATATTCATTTGTCCCTTGCACCACTCAGAATAATCCTTACCGCCACCATGTATTGTTTCAGTATATGCAGCAAGCTGAATAGCTGTGTTGTAACGAGCGCTTCCCCATTCATTAAGGCAGAAATATGTATAAGGGTCTGTACACTGTTCACTGAGATAGTTGTTAACTGAACTCCAGTCACCTGTTATTTCAGCATTTATACAGGCTGCTCCAAGTGAAACGTTGTTCCAGCAATGTCCCCAGCCGATGAATTGCTGCTTGCTTGCACAATCATTCTTATATCTTGAATCACCTGTTGCAATGTAAAGCCAGCCGGCTGCCCACGCCTGATCATCTTCATAGCCGTCAGAAGCATAGAACGGAGTTGTTCCCTCTGATGTTATTTTGTTATTCTTTACTGAAAAATCATAAAGTGCTTTTGCATAAGTAAGGTCATCAGTGTTGCCGAAGTTTATATAATTCAGAGCCAGAGCGGCAGCATACTCAGCAGCAATATCGCTTCCGCCGTCCCATGTCCAGTATGCTTTTCGGCCGCCTGACTGTGCTTCCGGAGGTCCCCAGTAAGAATGATCTTCATCACCGTCACCAATCTGATAACATAATCCTTCAACGTTTCCGCCGTTCATTTTGGTACAGTTTTTAAAATACTGGCAGAAATAATCTGTTACTTCTTTTAAATGAGCTGTTGCATTTGAATCATATGCCGTTCCGAATTCATAGTATCCCCAGCCAAGAGTTGATGCAGAATATCCTGCAGGAAGACCAAATTTTACATGGTCACCTGCATCATGATATCCGCCCTGAATTTCATCAGATGTATGACATGCACCTCTCCAGTCTATCTTTCCGTTGTTTGCATTACTGCCACATCTGTTGCAGTCGTAAAAATACAGTGAACAGTCAATAAGTCCATTATAATCATGTCCGGAGGCATTTGTATTCAATAATAATGAACTATCCGGAAATATGCCTGTTCCCAACGATGTAAGCATTGCCATTCCCACTAAAACAGGAACTGCTCTTTTTTTAACATTGCTTTTCATAACTTTCTGTTCCTTTCATCACAGATTTTGTTTTTGTTTTTTGTTTCAAAATAAATTCAGTGTAATTTTTAGCTTAAAATTAATTTATATAAAGATATTTTACACTGCTTATTTTGAGCTTTAATTTGTAGATTAAGTAATTTTTGAAATTCATACAAAAATTCTTCAACCTTGTTGATTATATATTATCATATTTGACGGTTGAGTGCAACAGAATGTTATTTGAGTTTAAACAACAATTAGTTTAAAAGGCTTACTGATACTTGAAATATCTTTATAAACAGATAAGGACAGCAAATATATGTGCCGTCCTAAGAGTTTATATAGGCATTTTATCCAATGCAGAAAGACTAAAATTTGTTTAAAAGTGACTTTGAAATAATTATTTTAAAATGCTATAATTATATTAAGAAAAAATTATCTGTAAAAGGAGCGTATTATTATGGAATACCAAAAAGGTCAGTATGTCGTATACAACGGACTTGAAATCTGCCGGATAGGAGATTTAGTTAAAATGTGTTTTGACGGCATAAATGAAAAAGAATACTATACTTTGTCGCCCGCTGATATTAAAAGTAGCGTATATTATATTCCTTCAGACAAAATTGAAGAAAATATCCGTCCGGTTTTGTCAAAAGAGCAGTTGCTTGAATTAATTGACAGACTTCCGAATACTGAAAGTGAGTGGATTGCTGATAAAAATGAAAGAAAGTACGATTTTTCATCTGCAATAAAGTCAGGTGACTACAACCGCATTATTCCGCTTATGAACGGAATTTACAATGAAAAAAATCAGCGTGAGAAAAACGGGAAAAAATTATTGAACAGTGATAAAAGAAATTTTGATACAGCAGTAAAACTTCTTCACAGTGAGATTGCTTTTTCTTTCGGTATTGAAATTGACGAGGCAGAAACATTTATCAGAAACAGAATAAAAAACATTGATATCAAAGATTTTCATCAATTATGATACCGATTATTCAAAATGATAATATATGCCGTATAATATGCGAAAAGTCCGGCGGTACTCTGAAAATCTCCAACACTGAAACCGGAGCAAAAGTTACAGCGGAATTTATTTTCCAAAAGTTGATAAAAAGTTGAAAATTACGTTTTACAATAATAGCACAGAGTTAAAAAGCTCTGTGCTATTTTTTTGAAAGGATTTGATTTCATGGAAAAAATCGAAATTGTAAACGTAAATAAGTTTTACGGCAAAAAGCAGGCACTCAAAAATATTTCCCTGACAATAAATCAGGGAATGTTCGGACTTCTCGGAAGAAACGGTGCGGGAAAAACTACTCTGATGAAAACTCTTGCCGGACTTCATCAGAAAAAAGACGGAAAAATTACCGTCTGCGGAATACCGATTGAGAATACAAGTGAAATCCGCAGTATTACGGGCTATCTTCCACAGGAATTTTCAATGTATCCCAATATGACGGTCATTGAAGCTCTGGATTATCTGGGAACTCTTTCAGGAATGAAAAGGAATGAACGTTCAGAGAGAATAGACATTCTTTTAAGAAAAGTAAATCTGACAGAACATTGTCACAAAAAAATCAAAGCTCTTTCAGGAGGAATGAAACGCCGTCTTGGAATAGCTCAGGCACTTCTGCACAATCCAAAGGTACTTATTGTTGATGAACCTACCGCAGGTCTTGACCCTGAGGAGAGAATACGTTTCCGCAATCTGCTTACAGATGCCTCTGAAAACAGAATTGTTATATTGTCCACTCATATAGTAGGCGATATTGAAGCATCATGCGAAGATATTGCAATTATGAACAGCGGTGAAATTCTCTGGAAAGGCACAGTCTCCGGACTTATTTCAAATGCTGAAGGAAAGGTTTTTACAGTAAATGTTCCTAAAAAGTATCTTCCCGAAATCAAGAAAAAATACATAGTTACAGGTATGCTTATTCAGGCGGATTATACAACGGTGAGGATTATTTCTGAAAATATACCGGATTTGCGTGAAGCTGTTCCGACAGAACCTGACTGCGAAGATGCATATATGTATTGTATGTATCAGAATGGCTGTGATATTTCGGGAGGTGAAGAATAATGCTGTTTTTCAAGGAATGTAAAAAGATACTGCTTTCAATTACGTTTCTGATTTATATTTTCACAGTAACTGCATTTTATTTCACACAGTTTATCTCAGACAGTGGTGAACCTTTAAGTCCACCCGTAGCAGGTTCTGAAGATTACGGATATATTGAAAAGGAAATACCTGAAATCCTTATGCCCTCCGCATCTGAAAGCCTTTTAATGGAATATATTTCCGGAGAATATATAGCATATCCAATAGGATTTTACAAGGAAGTAAAACTTTCAGAAAAGAAAAAATCAAGGATAGCTGAAATTATTACTGAAATTACCGGAATTACAAAATCTGAACTTGATAATTTTGAAGTTTGTCAGAATTCTGATATTCCACAAATAAATATTCCCGATTCAATGACATATGAGCATTTTCGTGAACTTATGAGAAAAGCCGATAAGATAATAGGCGGAGGTTCAAAATATTCTGATGATAATATAGTAAAAAATTTTTCACTTGTTCCGAAAACCTATGAGGACGCTCTTGCTGAATATAATGATTTCGTTGAAAAAGACAGAATTACCGGAGCATATGCACGGCTTTTCTGCGATTACATCGGAATAATAGTATCAATGCTTCCGGTATTCGTATCTGCTGTACTTGCCGGCTATGACAAAAAATCACGTATTGAACAGCTTGTATATTCAAGGAAAATTTCATCTGCAAAGCTTATATTTACAAGATATACAGCAGTTTTAACAGTGCTTGTTATTCCCGTGATTATATTATCCATTATGTCAACAATAAGCATAATTTCACTTTATCCTGACAGCAAAACCGATATTTTTGCAATTCCCATAATGTCATTATGCTGGCTTTTGCCGAATATTATGATTTCATCAGCAGTCGGAATGCTTTTTACTGAAATATCATCTCCTTTGATTGCAGTATTTGTTCAGGGTGTATGGTGGATATCAAGCATGATGAATATTTCAAATGGTCTTACAGGAAATATAGGAAAATTTACTCTTGTATGCCGTCACAATTCGCTTTATGAGACTAATCTTTTTGAAGAAGATTTCAGCAAATTTGTATTTAACAGAATATTCTATACATTTCTTGCAGTTATCATGATAATTATTGATTCCTACATATACAGCCGTAGAAGAAAGGGTGATTTTTATGCTATACGGAAAAATAGTTCTCGTAAATCTAAAGCATAATTTTGCGGTACATTTTATAATTGCTGTTATAACTGCATTTCTGACACCTGCTGTATTCAGCATAAATTCGCTGGATTCAAGAGCTTCCGCACAGCCTCTTGAAATGCTTCTGCCGTTTATAGGTGTGATTATGCTTACACCTGTTTTTCTTCCGGAACAGAATGAAAATATACGTGATGTTATACGTTCAAAGAAAACAGATTATCTTACTGTCTGTATGATTCGTGTAATTTATTCTGTAATAACTGTAATGCTTATAACTGCAGTTTTTGTGCTTGTTATGAAATACTGTGGAAGTGACATTACATGGAGACATTTTATCGGAAGTTTTGCATCATCTTTTTTTATGGGTGCTCTAGGCTTTGCTTTCGCCGGACTAAGCGGAAATGCTTCAGCAGGATATATGTCGGCAGTTGTTTATTATTCTATGAATATAGGATTAAAGGATAAACTCGGAATATTTTATCTGTTTTCAATGTACAGCGGGGGAGATTTTTCGGACAAGTATAAATTGATTGGTTTGTCTGTAATTATTATTTCAGCAGTATTTATAATTCTAAGAAAACTTTTTAAAGACTGACAGCAATTTTTTATTTTTTCAGATATAATATTCTATTGTATCCATATTCTTAACCGGAAAGCAACTGTTGCGGATTACAAGATTGCCTTCAATCTCTGTCCGTATTACCGACTTATGTCCTCCGTTAAGTCTGTCGAGCAGGAGATACACCGTAAATTTTGCCATTTCTTCTTTCGGAAGGCTTATAGTTGTAAGCATTGGCTTTGTATATCTTGATTCCGTAATATCATCGCTTGAAATTATAGAAGGATTATAATATCTGCTGTTGTATTTGCTGAGAGCCTTGAGCATTCCTATGGCGATAATATCATTTGCACAGTAAATTCCTGTTGGCTTGTCCTGCATCTGAATAATTTGTTCCATTGTTAAATATCCGTCATTTTCGCAAAGTCCCGTTTGAATGATATAGTCAATATCGGTTTCAATATTGTATTTCAAAAGTGTTTCCTTATATCCTTTAAAACGTGATTCCCTGTGACATTCGCCGACATATGCTATTTTTCTGTGTCCCAGACGAATAAGATATTCAACAGCAGTTGATGCAATTTTTTTTCCGTCGCAAAGCACCTCGTCAACATCATAGTTAGTTGAATTACGGTTGACCGATACAATATTTTTCCAATGTGCCTTAAGCTGTTTTATAACCTGAGGACAACATTTTCCGACAATTATTATGCCGTCGGAGGTTTCTTCATTATACAGCTCTTTAACTGTCTGTCTTATATTCAAAGCTGAACACTTACCCTCATCGGAAAAATCGGGGCGGTACCATATTCGCATAAGCATACACATATTTTTATTTATTTCTGTCTGAATAAATCCGATAAGCTCATTAAAAAACGGGTCTGTTTCTGAACTGCCTGTTCTTGTCACAAGTATGCTTATGCGGTAAGGTTCAGACTTTTTGCTTTTGCCCGAACGAAGATTTTTTGCGGATTCATTTGGAACATAATTCATCTCTCTTGCGACAGCGAATATCTGTTCACGGAGTTCCTTTGAGGAACATTTATAGTCGGGTCTGTTCAGCACTCTTGATACAGTGGATACAGAAACTCCGACCTTTTCAGCAATATCTTTTATGGACATATCAGTCATTCCTTTCGCTTTATTGTCTATTAAATATATCGTAATAGTATGCATTATTATATTATCATAAATTTCTGCGATTGTCAAGAATCTGACCGGCTGAAAATATTATGCCTCACATAATATTCATACTTGACAAATTTGCTGTTTAAATGTATAATATAATCAGATATTTTTAATATGAAGGAGAATGTATATGTCATATACAATGATAAAAAATAAAATAACTGACAAAAAATATCCAGAAAACGGACTTGAAAATCTGGCGTTGTCTTTTATCAGAAACAGATGTCAGGGACTCAGATTCGATAAAAATAAAGCTGTAACTTTTGACTCCGAAAATCTTGATTCCGATGGAACAAGCTTAAAGAAAAATCAGATACCTTATAACATGGAAAAGGATATTGACAGATTATGTCTTGAAAATGCTGTCGAACGATTTTTAAAATCAGGAAAAAAGGAAGATGCATTTGATGTATATTTCTGTTATCTTGAAATGTTTGTCGGTGGTTATGAAAAAACAAGAAGAATGATAGAGCTTCTCTCCGAGTTTGAGGCAAACGGAAGTGAACTTCTTATGAGACACAGAGACCATTATTCACATTCAGTATATGTATTTCTTATCGGACTTGCAGTTTATGAATCAAATGATATTTACAGAAATACTTATAATAAATATTACGGACTGACAGACGAGCATGAATCGGCACATCATTATCTGCAGTACTGGGGACTTGCATCATTATTCCATGATATCGGCTATCCGTTTGAACTGCCTTTTGAACAGGTTGAATCTTATTTTGAAGTAAACGGAGCAAAGAGAGAGGACAAGCCTTTTGTGGCATATCATTCATTAGATTCGCTTATTTCTATCGATGAAAAAATTAAGCCGGATATAAAAAATATGCTTGGTGCTGATTATGATAATACAAATCAGCTGTTTGCTCGTTTAATAACAGATAAATTAGGTAATGCATACGGATTTTCGGAAGAGCAAATGCTTGAATGTCTTACAGAAAAGCCAGCTTGTCCGGATAAATTCAATTATTATATGGACCATGCATATTTTAGTGCATCGGTTTTATTCAAAAAGCTGTTTGAAGAAATGAATTGCGAGCTTAAAGCTGAACATCTCGATTCACTGACGGCAATTCTTATGCACAACAGCCTGTATAAATTCAGCATTGCAGATTATAAAGGCGAAAACAATAAGCCTTTTAAAGCAGAACTTCATCCGCTTGCTTATATGTTAATGCTTTGTGATGAGCTTCAGTGCTGGGACAGAACCTCCTACGGCAGAAAATCAAAAAAAGAACTTCACCCTATGGACTGTACTTTTGATTTTTCGGACAATAAAATAAAAGCCGTTTATCTTTACGACGAAAAAGAAATATCAAAAGTAAATATGTTTAAGGATTCATATATCAGCTGGCTTCAGAATCCGGAAGGAAAAAAGGCTCCGGCTCTTAAGTCATATTCTGAAATGTATATCAAAAATGACGGTATATCAAAGTTTCAGGAGGACATTCAGAGAATAGTTGACCTGACAGACATTAAGCTTTCAGTTGATATAGGTCTTGTGGCTAATGTCCGCAGAAACGGAACATGTTATTTGTCAGACAGCAATTTTATAAATCTTTATAATTTCGCAGTAGTGCTTAACGGCAGATGGAATAATTCAGACTGGAAAGATGCAAAAATGTCCGGACAGGAAGATAAATTCCTGACTGATGAAAAGGTTATTGAAGAGTTTTCAGATTCATTTAAACAGCTTTCTCTTGAATATAAGCTTTCCAATATCAATCAGGCAAAAGCTTTTGCAAAGTATCTGAATGAAATCGGCTGTTTCTATACAGATAAATCTGTTGATTTTGAAATGGTTGAAAAATTCAGCAAGGAAGAACTGGTTAAAATAGGCTTGCTCGAACATCAGAGATGGCTTCAGGAACATTATGATATGGGCTGGATTTACGGAAATCCCAGTAAAAACCAGCGTGATTTACTCAGACAGCATAAAGATATGATTCCTGATTTTGACGGAACTCAGGAGAAAGTATCTGAAACTCTGACAAAAATTAATTACGAAAGACTTGACAAGGCAGAACAGGATAAGGATACAGACCCTATGGAATGTATGCTTGCTATGCTCAGAATGTTCGATGGAATCAGAATTTACAGACTGAAATAAGGAGTTAAAAAAATGGCACAGAAATTAATAGGTCTTGAATATCTTAAAGCAAATAAAATAGAAAAAATGGAATGCAATATGGATAAGCCGTTTGCATTTTTCAGCTATTCACATGATGACTATGACTCACAGATTGTAATGAATCTTTTCAAATTGTTATATGAAAGCGGTTATAATCTTTGGATTGATACAGCTAATATGCCATATGATGAAAATGACTGGAAAATGTCTGCAAATAAAGCGTTGAGAAACAAAAATTGTAAATTTGCATTTTTCTTCAGAAGTGAAAGTTCTATGTCCAAGGATACAATTGCAACTGAACTGGCAAACATCAAAAGGCTCAGACATATGTCTTCAATAGTTTCTGTAGATATCTGGCATGAAGCAAGCAATAATGCTGAAATTTTTTATGATAATATGTTAAATGACGGTGATGAGCATGAATATTCTACATGTCAAAAAATTTGTGACTTTGTAAGTTTAGAATGTAAGGCTCTCCGTTTGAGAGAGGATATGGGAAACGATATTAACAAATTAGCTGAGGCTATGAAGAAAATACTGGAGCGAAACGGTGTTTGTTCTTCGATTGTTTCACCTGTGAAGATTAACGTAACTATTCCCGATGACCAGAACACCATAACCGTTCCGCATATCGACACATATTATGTTTATAAAATATTCGGCAAGGAATATTATGCAAACGAAAGGGAACAGGGAAAGCTCATGTATGATGCTTTTTCTGTGCTGACTGAAAAATATCCCGGAAAGGCAGAAGAGCTTACTAAAAAAACATCAGTTGCCCGTGCTGAAGATGTAATCAACGCAAATACTAAGTATGCAAAACCGGTATATTTCAGAGCGTGCAGACAGTTTACTGTCGGAGAACATAATTATTATGTTGGAACGAGTTATAGTTTCGATGCAAAATTGGCTGAAATAAAGGGAATGTTTAAAATCTGCGGTGCTGACCCTGATGAATTTGTTATTATAAAAGCCGGAGAAGAAAATATTTCTCAGAATGATTCTGATATTGTAAATCCTAAACCTGATGAATGTTATGTATACAAAATATTCGGTAAGGAATATTATGCAAACGAAAGGGAACAGGGAAAGCTCATGTATGATGCTTTTTCTGTGCTGACTGAAAAATATCCGGAAAAAGTCGAAGAACTTACTAAAAGAACATCAATTGCCCGTGCTGAAGATGTAACCAATGCAAATACTAAGCTGGCAAAACCGATATATTTCAAAACTTGCAGACAATTTACAGTCAGAGGACATAATTATTATGTTGGAGCGAGCTATGGATTTGATGCAAAATTGGCTGAAATAAAAGGAATGTTTAAAATCTGCGGTGCCGACCCGAATGAGTTTGTTATAATATCAGCACCTGAAAAGGCTGAAAGAAATAATA
>JAEDMB010000214.1 GCA_016303235.1 Oscillospiraceae bacterium | reverse complement strand
AGCCTATTTGTGTTGCAAGTCTTATACGCTGACTCTCACCGCCCGAAAGAGTTCCGGAAGAACGTGAAAGGGTAAGATATTCAAGACCGACACTTTTCAGAAATCCGAGACGTTCGCAGATTTCCTTTATGATTTTTTCGCCTATAAGCTTTTCGGTTTCGGAAAGCTGAAGATTCCGGAAGAAATTAAGGCAGTCACGAACGGACATCTGAGTAATTTCGTAGATATTTATTCCCCCGACCGTAACGGCAAGACTTTCAGGTTTAAGACGTTTTCCGTGACATTCGGGACATTCGGATTCAGTCATACAGGATTCTAATTCAGATTTCATATAATCGCTGTTGGTATCCTTGTATCTTCTTTCGAGATTATTTATAATGCCCTCAAAAGTTCCGTATCTGACACCGCCTCCGAATGATTCAAGAACTTTGAGTTCAAGTTTTTCATCAGTTCCGTAAAGGAAAATTTTCTGAATTTTTTCGGGAAGCTCTCCGAAAGGAGTATCAAGGCTTATGTTGAATTTTTCGGCAATAGCGTTGTAGTACATAAGGGCAATTGAATCTTTGTCAATGGTATTCCAGCCACTTGCCTTAATAGCTCCCTCAAGTATGCTTAATTTTTTATCGGGAACTATAATATCAGGGTCGATATGGCGGAGAGTTCCGAGACCTGTGCAGTGCGGACAAGCTCCGAAAGGATTGTTGAAAGAGAACATACGGGGATTGAGTTCCTCGATACTGATATTGTGTTCGGGACAGGCATAATTCTGTGAGAACAGGAGTTCTTCACCGCCGATTACATCAACGGCAACAATTCCGTCAGTAATGGAAAAAACAGTTTCAAGACTGTCTGAAATTCGGGATTCTATACCGTCCTTGATTACAAGTCTGTCAACGATTATTTCGATATTATGCTTTTTGTTTTTATCAAGCTTGATTTCCTCTGCAAGGTCGTACATAATACCGTCAATTCGCACCCTTACAAAACCGCTTTTCTTAGCGTTTTCGAGTTCCTTGACATACTGACCTTTTCTTCCTCTTGCAATCGGAGCAAGGAGCTGAATTTTAGTTCCCTTTTCAAGACTCATAATTTTATCGACAATCTGGTCAATACTCTGCTGATGTATTTCACGGTTGCACACGGGACAATGCGGAATACCTATTCTTGCATAGAGAAGTCGGAGATAGTCATAAATTTCCGTAACCGTTCCGACAGTCGAACGTGGATTTTTGGAAGTAGTTTTCTGGTCAATAGATATGGCAGGGGAAAGTCCTTCGATACTGTCAACATCAGGCTTTTCCATCTGACCGAGAAACATTCTCGCATAAGATGAAAGGCTTTCAATATATCTTCTCTGACCGTCCGCATAGATAGTATCGAAAGCAAGCGAGGATTTTCCCGAACCCGACAGCCCTGTCATAACAATAAAGCTGTCTCGGGGAAGTTCAAGGTCGATATTTTTGAGATTATGTTCTCTTGCACCTTTTATAATTATTTTATCTTTCATGTTTGTATCTCCCAGTTTTCATCAAAGTATTTCGTAATTTTTTCAAAATCGCCCTGATATAATATAAAATCTATATTATTTTTTTCGCACAGAGTTTTAAGAAATTTATCTTCTTCAATCTGTTCGGGTTCTTTGTGAGAGCCGTCACGAAATTCTATAAGACATTCTGCTGACATATTGTCAGGGTCGACAATTACAAAGTCTATAGATTTGGATTTTATTTTATCAAAGAGTTCATTAAGCTGACTTTCATCTTCAGAATCTTTTATGCATATTATATCATCAAGGCAGGTTTTAAGATTAATTCCGAGTGAATATTCATCAGTAAGGGATTTAAGCTTTTTAAAAAATTCAAGTTCGCTTTCTGTCAGCAGATTTTTTTTGCAGTAAGGATATTCAGGCTCCGGCGGGGGAGGCGGAGGGGGATTAAGCTTTTTTTTAATAATATCTGCAATTCCGAAAGCCTTGTTGAAATATATAAACAAAACGGAAATAAAAAGCAGAACCCATAAAGTTTCCATTATTTTTCACCTTTCAGAGCTTTAATTTTATCCCTTAAATATGATGCATGTTCAAATTCGAGCATTTCAGCAGATTTTTTCATTTCTGTAGTAAGTGATTCAATCAGCTTTTCTTTCTGAGCCTTTGTCATTTTCTTTCCAGAAGTCTTTTTCTCGATATTTTCCTTTGATGTTATTTCAATAACCTTTCTGACATCTTTTTTTATGGTTTTCGGAGTAATATTATGCTGTATATTGTATTCTGTCTGAATTTTACGGCGTCGGGCGGTTTCAGTTATAGCACGTTCCATAGAGCCTGTAATTTCATCTGCATACATTATAACCTGACCTCCGCTGTTTCGGGCAGAACGTCCGATAGTCTGTA
>JAEDMB010000213.1 GCA_016303235.1 Oscillospiraceae bacterium | reverse complement strand
GGGCGGACTTTTTTCAGTCCGCCCTCAGATTTTCAATCATTTTCTTCCGTCATTACGGCATTTATATCCTGATTTGAGCCAATAACAAAAGTAACAGCTCTCTGATTGTTTTTTATTTCACTTTCAATAAATTCACCGCCGAGTTCTCCGTCAAGATTCCATATAAGAGGATTTCCGTCAAGAGATGTAATTTTAAGACTTCCCGTTTTGAAATATTTTATATAATCGGATTCCTCCGGACGCTGACCGTTAAAAAGCGATACAAGTATTTTCTGTAACTGCATAAAATTTGAAGGAGTTTTTACAAATGTTGCCTCATATATTCCGTCGTCAAGCAGAAAATTATTGCAGTTGAAAAGCCCTCCGACTTTTTTTGTGTTTGTAATCATACCAAAAGCAAATTCATCTTCAATAATTTCTCCGTTGCACTCTATTTTTATATGACGTGATTTTATAGTATTAAGCTGTGACGCACCGTTTACAAGATAAGCCGAATGACCGAAAATATTTTTCCAGTGCTGTGAAGTTTCATAAGTTACATTTGTAAAAGCTCCGAAAGCTGCGATATATGTGAAATGACGTGTTTCGTTAAGACTGCCGATGTCACATGCAAGAAAGGTATTATTATTCAATCCGTTTATAATCCAGTCACAGGCATCAAGAGTTTTATCCGGTATTCCGAGACCTTTTGAAAAATCGTTTGTAGTTCCGACAGGAATATATCCCACAGGAATCCTTTTTTCACTCTGCATAACACCGTCAATACATTCGCTTAAAGTACCATCACCGCCTGCACATAAAACAAGGTCAAAACCGCTGTCACAGGCATATTTCGAAGCAGTTACAGCATCTCCACGGCTCTGGGTTGGTCTTGCAGTAACTTCATATCCTGCTTTTGTGAATCTGTCAATGATTTCTGCAAGGTCCCCGCCTATTGCAGTTTTAACAACCTTTACCGGCTGACGTCCCGCCTGAAGATTGAAAATAAAATAGGCTCTTTTCATATTATCCAAAAAAATCAACTCCAGTCTGTTTATTATTTATAATTTATTATATAGCATTATGCCGGAAATTTCAAGAGTTATGCAAAGAAAAACTTATAATCAGGCAGATATATAATTAAAAAATAAATTTTTCTGAAAACTATTGACATTTCAAAATTCCTGTGATATAATAATAAAGTCGAGTGAAGAGAACGACAAAAATTAAATACTGGGGTGTCGCCAAGCGGTAAGGCAGCGGACTCTGACTCCGTTATTCCGAGGGTTCAAATCCTTCCACCCCAACCAAATCAATGCTGAAATCAAAAGATTTCAGCATTTTTTATTTATAGTCCTTTTTCCCTGAGTTCCGAAACAAGATTTATATAAAAATCTACAATATCCGAAACTTCAAAATCATTTGAGGGAATTTTTTTTGAAAATGCCATGCGTCTTAAATCCGTTGCATCACAATGAGAAATCCCTCTTTTTTCGGGCGATGTATACATTCCTCTGAAATTAGTCCACCTCATAGCCCTTTCAGTGAGAAGTCCGTCTGTATCGGCATGTTCAATATGCTTTATTACGGAATACGGAAAAGCCATTATTAAATCACTGAAAGGACTTTTCATGCGAAATCCGAAACTCTGATAATATACCCCCGAAATATCAGGATTTTCCGAATTGAATTTCTTCATATAGTCAGTTGTAAGCTCATGGAAAACCTGATAGCTGTCGGGTTTGCGGTCTCCCTGAATATACATAAAAAAATCGGTAATCTTTCCCGTAGTCTTTACAAGAATATCCGGAAACTTCATCAGAAAATCAACAGTTTCCGAACCGTTATGCGGTGAATCCACTGTTGAAAGAGAGGCAACTTTCCTGTATTCTCCAAGAGTAGAAATCAGATATCTTGAATCAATTCCGCCTTTTGAATGTGCTATGATATTAACCTTATCACTTCCCGATTTTTCAAGAGCATATTCAAGGGATTTTTTAATCATAACAGCATTATCGTGAACTGTTGCATTTGCGTCCTGATTTCCGTAAAATATCCGACAGCCACGCTTTTCGAGTTCCTTTGGGATTCTCCCCCAGTAATTGAAAATTTTTCTGTCACGGAACCCCATTCCATGCACAAGCAGAACAGGATACTTAGTTTTACAGGAAAGCATTTTTTATATATTCCTCCAAAGCATTTTTATTATTCTGAATTTCATCATGTATAACTTTATCAAGCAGAGTATTCAGAATTTTTCCCGTAAGCACTCCCGATATGCCCATATTAATCAAATCCCTGCCATTTATATCAAGCTGTGAGATTAAATAACATTCATGATTATCAAGAATTTCATCAAGCATTAATCCTGAATTTTCTGTATTTTCACCGCATGCGTTTCTGAAATCAAGAAGAA
>JAEDMB010000212.1 GCA_016303235.1 Oscillospiraceae bacterium | reverse complement strand
CCGCCTGAAATCCGAATTTCCTGACAATGCAAGAGTTATTATAGCATATACTTTTCAAGATGTCAAGAAAATATCTCCGGTTTTTTTAATTTATATCCTCTTAACGCTCTTTATCTCTCCTTTTTTCTCTTGTTCTCTCACTTTCTCAACTTTCATTTCAAAAAAATAACCGGATAATTTGCATATCCGGTCAGAAATTTTTTCTTTTTTATAATTATTACTTTTTTTGATATTAATAATTGCTAATCAGAAGTTCGTTTATACTTCTTTCAAAGTAACGGAATCAATAAGTTCTGAAAGCCATATCTGTTCACTGTCATTAAAAATTTTTTCAGAATATGAATTAAAGGAAGATGTTTCAGTAAAAGAGAAGGATATTTTTTTCTTATATCGTTTAAAAGCTGAGTTTTCCCTCCAGCCCACTTAATAAACGGCTTAACTTTTTTATACATTTCATCACCCTGAAAAATTATGTTTGAAATAATTATACCACAATTATTATAGTGAGTCAATTTTGTACTTATTTTTTTGAAAAAAGTATTCTTATAGAGTTAAGCACGAGAATCATAGCCGTTCCTGAATCCGCAAAAACGGCAAACCACATATTTGCAACTCCGAATAATCCGAGAATAAGGACAGCAAGCTTTACGGCAAGTGCAAATATTATATTCTGTTTTGTAACAAGAGCAGTTTTATCGGCGATTTTTTTAGCAGTAACAGCGGACTGCAAATCCGATTTCATAAATATCACATCAGCCGATTCAAGTGCAAGGTCAGAACCGTTCTGCATAGCTCCGCCTACATCAGCACCTGCAAGGACAGGAGCATCATTTATTCCGTCACCGATAAACATTACATTTCCGAAATTTTTTCTTATTTCCTGAACCTTTTCAAGCTTTTCAGCCGGAAGGAGTTCACTGTACACATTATCAATTCCGACTTTATCAGCCGTTACTTCTGCACTTTGTGATTTGTCACCGGTAAGCATAAACGTCTTTATTCCCATAGCTTTAAATGCTTTTACAGCACCTGCTGAATTTTCTTTTATGCTGTCGGATACAAGTATATATCCGCAGAGTTTATTATTATATGCAGTATAAACGACACTTCCGGAATGTTCGGGCTTTATGTCAACTGGTATTCCATATTTATTCATAAGCTTTTCGTTTCCGCAAAGAATATTATCAGCTTTTATACCCATTCCGGCAATTTCTTCAGCGTTTGCGACTTCGGAAAGAGTGATATTTTTTTCACGGCAGTAGTTTGCAATGCTTACTGCGACAGGGTGCGACGATATACTTTCAACACTTCCGCAAAGTGAAAGAAGTTCATTTTCTGAAAAATTATTGCATGTCCTGCACTCTGTAACAGTAAATATACCTTTTGTGACTGTTCCTGTTTTGTCAAATGCAACAGCTTTAATTTTATTAAGCATTTCAAGAGAATTTCCACCCTTAAAAAGTATTCCGTTTTTTGACGCTTTCCCGATTCCCGAAAAATATGCAAGCGGTACGCTTAAAACCAACGCACACGGACAGCTTATCACTAAAAATGTCAGAGCTGTATATATCCAGTATTCCCAGTTGCCTGTAATTAATGACGGTACTATTGCCGTAAAAACTGCAAGAGCTATAACTATCGGAGTGTATATCTTTGAAAAGCGTGTTATGAATCTGTCAATTTTCGGCTTTGAATCAGTTGCATTTTCGATAGCTTCCGCAATCTTTGAGAGCATGGAATTTTTAGCTGTTTCATCAGCATAAATTTCTATCGGGGATTTTACATTTATATATCCTGCTGTAACCTTATCGCCGGATTTTACATATATCGGCATAGGTTCGCCGTTTATTGCAGAAGTATCAAGCAGAGTTTCACCGGATTTTACTGTGCCGTCAACGGAAATCCTTTCTCCTGTTTTTACTCTTACAATATCGCCGATTTTTATTTCATCAGTATCTATGCTGATAAATTCGCCGTTTCTTAAAACTTCGGATTTTTCTGTTTTAAGGTCAACGGCAGATGAAATTTCCTTACGGCTTTTTTCTACTGCATAGTGTTCAAAAAGACTTCCGATATTGAAAAAAAGTACAACTCCGACCGCTTCGGAATATTCACCAAGGCATATTGCACCGACTGTTGCAATAGTCATAAGAAAATTTTCGTCAAAGAGATTTCCTCGGAATATATTTTTAAATGCTGATATTATTATTTTATATCCCAGAATCAAATATGATGCAAGATACAAAATTACTGAAAAATATTCCTTTTCAGTAAAATTGGAAAAAATCAATGCACATATAAAAAGAACGATTCCCACTGCAAGAGATATTACACCTGATTTATTATGTTCATGATGATGATGTTCTTCACCGGATAAAATTATAACTCCGTTTTCAATGCGGTCGCAAATATCCTGCATTGACTTTTCGGT
>JAEDMB010000211.1 GCA_016303235.1 Oscillospiraceae bacterium | reverse complement strand
GCAATATCAATATTTCCGTCACCGTTGGCATCTCCGGAATCCCTGCTTAATATACCAGTGTTTGCAGTTTCACCGGCTGTGCAGTTGAATCGGAATGTATAGAAATCTTCTCCGGATATGAATTTTATCTCAAAATCTCCGTCAAGAATATTTTCAGCTACATCGTTTACAGCAGGAATCGGTTCAAGATTGTAAGTATATACCATATATTTTGAAAACTTTTCTGTATTTATAAGACGTTCAGAGCCGAGAACACTTAAATTATTATATTCTATTTTGTAATCATCTTTGGGAAGTGCAATCTGAATTGTATCGCCCTGATTTATTAAGAATCCTCCGTTCCCCTGATAAAGATTTTTGCCTTTGAAAAGCGTTTCAGCATCGTCATCGCAGTTTATTGTATCGGGATAGTTGAACGTTTCGCCGAGAGTAATTTTTCCGTCATCATCAACGCTGTAATTGACGTTATAATAGTAGGGGTCACCCATAAGGAGCAATTTAATGCGGATTGTGTAATTTCCCTTTTCGGAGGCATCAAAAGTAATAACCTTGTTTCCGGAATCATTTGATATAATACCCTCTCCGCTGTAAAGCTTTATGTAATGGTCACGGCTGAAAGTTTGTGAACCTGTCATTTTTGCAGTTCCTTTTATTTCGTGAGTTACAAAAGGCTCATATATACAGCCGTTTTCGTTCATATTATTATTGTTTGCATGAACGACTGCAACGACCTGTTTTGTATTTTCATCAACGGCAAATATACCGTATTTTCTTTCAAAATTCCCAGCCTCACGGTAATTCTGAGGAATTATTGAAATCCTTCTGAAAGTCATTGTAACAGGGTCAATTGAATAATTCAGCTTATAAATATCGCTTTTTTTCTGACCGTCATATATATAAGTGGTTTTTGTGGTGTGATTAAGCGTGTAGCCGTCCGAAACCTGAACCCCGTCTCGTATTGTATATATTCTCACACGATAGCCTATGCTGTTTTCTTCGGAATCGTCATAATAATAGTATGTGTAAGTTTCGACAGTATAGGGCTTTACCTCGTCAGTTTCGGGGGAATCTTCAATTATAAAGTCTTCCGACCTTGCAACCGGAATTACTTCAACAAGCTGTCTGCCGTTTGTTTCAGAGGTTGAACCGTTATCAATAAGGAAATCAAAAGCACTGTGCCAGTCGGACGGAATGAAATTTTCTTCAGCGGACAGAGAACTGTCTGCCGAATTTTCAGCATATACCGTCTGAAACGGTATCATTGTAATTGAGAGGGCGAGAATAGCAGAAATTATTTTTTTCATTGCAATCACCTTAAAATTCTGTTATCACGTTGGCAATATACTGCTGAATCATAAGAACATCGGAAGCGTCAATGCCGTTTCCGTGTGACTGGACATCACAGTATATTTTAGCCTTGTCGGAAACAGTATTTATATCGGGATTTCCGATAAATGCCGAAAGAGTTACAACGTCGGCAATATCAATATTTCCGTCACCGTTGGCATCTCCGGAATCATTGCTTACAACTCCCGTATTTGTTAAAATATCATCAGTGCAGTTGAATCGGAATGTATATTTATTTTCCTTGCCATAAGGGTTGAAGTCTGATGAAGTAGTGTATGTTATAGAGAAATCGCCCTCAACAATCTTGCTTGTAACCCATACGAAATCGCCCTCTGTGGTGAATATTTCATATTCCTTCGGGGATAAATCGTATGTGTAAACACGGTATCCGAGTGCAGTTGTTTCGAGTACAGAATTATCGTTTATATAGAGTTGCTCGTCAATAGTTTCAAGACCGTTTGGGAAATTGAAGTTGCCTTTTAATGTTGTTTCATATTCTTCGTATCCCATACCGCCTCCGGGTTTTTCAACACCGAAATTAACGGGAACTGCAATTTGCAGAGTTTCGCCCTGATTTATTACATAACCGCCGTTTGAATTGAAAACCTTATCGGCATCGGAAAAGCTCTCAATAGTTTCGGGAATCTGCGGATTTTCGGAGGGTTCGGAAAGAGTTATATTTCCGCTGTCGTCAACGGAATAATCAATGCTGTAATATGTAACGTTATCGGGATTTCCTGCCCATGTTTCTTTAATGCGGATTGTATAATCACCTGCTTTTGAAGCGTCAAACATAAGGATTTTGTTTCCGCCTAAGTCACAAGTCTGAATTAACTGACCGTCATCATCTATAAATTCTGTCATATCGTCAGCATAATATTTTGTTTTGAGAAGTTCAGCAGTACCGCCGATTTCGTGATTAAGTGCGTAGTGTTCGGGGATAACTGCAATTACTTTTTTCTGATTCGGGTCGGCACAGAAGTTTCCGTATTTGCGTAAGAATACCTGTGATTCCGCAAAGCTTGCGGGTTCTGTGAGATACTCTTTAAAGGATTTTGTTTCCTTGTCGATAAGATAACCGCAGAAATA
>JAEDMB010000210.1 GCA_016303235.1 Oscillospiraceae bacterium | reverse complement strand
AGGTTTCTCCGAAACTCCTTCCAAATTATACAAAATCTAAGGATATATAAATAAAGAGAGAGCAGACGGTCCGGCTTTCTCTTTACTGCCGGACTGGTCTGATTAAATTGAAAATTTAATAATTAGAAAGTTCGAGGTAAAAAAAGATGAATTTATTTGGCGGAATTATTTCCATACAGTCAATAACTTATCTTATGTTTACGGTTTTTGCCATTGCATCAGTAGGATACGCACTCGGCAGAGTAACAGTCAAAGGAATTTCACTCGGTACAGCAGGCGTATTTATTGTAGCTCTTTTATATGGCTGTTTCTTCTATGACAGTCTTTCAACAGCACTTGTGGTCGGCGAATCAACTTATGTTTCCAATGCCTTGAAAATAGTTGAAAACATGGGATTAATTCTCTTTGTAACATCAGTAGGCTTTATTGCAGGCCCTAACTTTTTCGGGAACTTCAAGAAAAACTTCAAATCATATGTTGTTCTCGCACTTGTAATAATAATTATGGGCGGTCTTGCATGTGCAGGCTGTATAGTTGTAGGAAAGAATTTCACAGACCTTTCAGTTCAGGAACTTACAGCAATGCTTGTAGGACTTCTTTCAGGTTCACTTACAAGTACACCGGCATTTTCAGCAGCAAAATCCACTGTCGCTCCGGAACTGGAAGATTTGGTTTCAGTAGGTCACGGTATAGCTTATCTTTTCGGAGTAATCGGCGTTGTACTTTTCGTGCAGATAATTCCGAAAATCCTTAAGGTTGATATGGCTGAAGAAAGAAAAAAGCTCGTTGTTGCAGATACAAGCGGAGCTAAAAAGGAATACAAAGGAAAGCTCATCGAAATGGACGAATTTGGATTTATGCCTTTTGCCCTCGCAGCAATTCTTGGTATATTCATCGGTTCAATAAAGATAGGAAACTTCTCACTGACAACAACAGGAGGCTGTCTCCTTGTTTCACTTGTATTCGGTCATTTCGCACATTTCGGCTCTGTTTCAGTAACTCCAAAGACAAGCACTCTGAAAGTTTTCAGAGAACTTGGACTTATGCTTTTCCTTATAGGTGCAGGCGTTGCAGGCGGAGCAAGCTTTGTTAAGTATTTTGAGGCTGTATATTTTATCTACGGAATTATAATGACACTCGTTCCAATGATAGTAGGTTTCCTTTTTGCAAAGTATGTTCTCAAGCTCAGTATACTCAACAATCTGGGTTCAATAACAGGCGGTATGACATCAACTCCGGCTCTCGGAACTCTTATAAATACTGCCGGAACTGAAAATGTTGCCTCTGCTTATGCAGCGACATATCCGGTAGCACTTATTGCCGTAGTTCTTGTATCACAATTTCTGATAATTATTTTCAGATAATAATCAGCCCCCACCTCCAGGCATTTTTTAAGCAAAGGTGGGGGATAATTTTAACCGGCAAAAGGCATAATATTATAACAAACAGAATGAGGAGGAAACAATGGATATATACTCAGTATCACCGCAGACGCTAAAACGACTTCCTATGTATCTTCGCTTTCTCACCTCGCTTTCATTGACAGAATATCCCAATATCTCTGCAACAGCAATTGCCGATGCCCTTGGATTCTATGATGTTCAGGTCAGAAAGGATTTAGCATCTGTATCTTCCGGAGGCCGTCCGAAAACGGGATATGTAACCGGAAAGCTTATAGAAGATATAAAAAAATTTCTCGGATATGATGAGCAGAAATATGCTGTCCTTGTCGGTGCGGGAAATCTCGGGCAGGCACTTCTTTCCTATGAAGGATTTAAAAAATACGGTCTTGAAATATCCGTTGCCTTTGACATCAATGAAAAACTTTGGGGGCAGTGTATTCACGGGAAAAAAATTCTTTCAGTCGATGATATGGAAACATACTGCAGAAATCATTCCATAACATTCGGAATTATATCTTCTCCGTCCGAACCTGCTCAGGATATTGCCGACAAGCTTGTCGGAATAGGCGTAAAATCTATATTGAATTTCGCTCCCGTAAATCTCAAAGTTCCCTCTGACGTTATGGTTGAAAACGTTGATATTGCAAGTTCGGTTGTATTGCTTTGCTGTCATATAACAAGAAATAAAAACTAATTAAAAGGTGGTAGAGAAATGGAAAAGGGAAAAATCAGAAAATTTGATACTAAAATTCAGTATCACAAATACAAGGTACTTAAGGAAGTCGCAAAGGAAGCATGGAACGGCACTCTTGCCGAAAATGCTATGGATATTCCCGAAAGAATAGTTCCGCACGGAGCAAAGCCTACTATGAGATGCTGTGTATATAAGGAACGTGCCGTTCTTGCAAAGCGTGTAAAGCTTGCTATGGGAGGAAAAAAAGAACTTCCCAGTGTTATCGAAGTAATTAAAATTGCCTGCGACGAATGTCCTATGGGAGGCTATGAAGTAACAAATGCATGTCGTGGCTGTATGGCTCACAG
>JAEDMB010000057.1 GCA_016303235.1 Oscillospiraceae bacterium | reverse complement strand
CAGGTGTTGATATTATCTCCCTCGGAGCGTTGACCCATTCCGTAAAATGCTTTGATATTTCAATGAGAATAGAAAAAGATTAAAAATACAAAAATTTCAAGGAGAAACAAAATGAAAAAGATAATATCAGGAATACTCGCATTGAGTATGATTTCAGGAATGTCCGGATTTCAGAATGTTCATGCCGTTGAAAACCACAATATAATTAACGGTTTTGAATGTGGTATGATTTTATCTGAAATTTCAGAAACAGCAGTTATTCATAGTGAAGAATCACATTTTCCAATTAATGAAAATTATAATAAATATTCAAACTACTATAATATTGAAAATGTTTTTGATATTAATATGAAAACCCATATGTTTGCTGAATATGCATACAAATCCGGCACTGAACACAGCGATAGTGACATTCTTATATGTTATGGCTATCATATCGGTGAATACTATAATCCCGAAACAGAAAAATATGAATATCCCTATTCGGAAACTGAACTTTCAGAGACATATGATAGTATTTACAATACACTTGTTAGTTGGTACGGAGATGGTACTGAATGTGCCAGTGATTACAATGTGTCAAAGGGATATACATGGGATACTGAATACGGACAAATATGGTTTGTTTTCGGAATGAATATGTGGGGTTCGAACGGTATTAATAAAATAACGCTTAGCTGTTCGGATTTTTCTGTTATTGAGAAAAATCTCGGAGATGTAAACGGTGACGGAGTAATAGATTCAAGTGATGCTTCTGATATTCTTGCAGATTATGCAGTCACTTCCTCCGGCGGAGTTTCAACACTGGATAAGGATATCGCAGATGTAAACAAAGATAAACAAACAGATTCAAGTGATTCATCACTTATACTTGCATACTATGCCTATATATCAGCAGGCGGAAATGCAACGATTCAGAAATTCAAATATATATAAAAAAATCAGGGAGAAAACAAAATGAAGAAAATAATATCCGGAATACTTGCAGTGAGTATGATTTCCGGCATGTCCGGATTTCAGAATGTCTATGCTGTGGAAAGTGATTCTGAAATAACAATATCGGGGTCAACTATGCCCACGGGTATACTTGAAGAAGGTTCAATTTTCAATCTCAGAGGAAATATATCTTCAAGATATAACCTCAGAATAGTTGATGCGGAAATACGTCTCCGGAATACTGAAAAAGCTATTCAGTATGTGTCAGTAAATCCTGACACAACAACATACAATATCTATCCTGATATAGATTATGCGATGATATTCAATGCACTTCAGAGAGGAAGCTATACATATATTCTTAATGCAGAAGATATAAACGGATACAAAGTAAATCTAATAAAATCTGATTTTCAGATAGGAAATATAGAAAAAATTGCAGGCGATGCAAATATTGACGGAAAAATTGATGTTGCCGATGTCGTTGCAATAGCCTCATATGTTGCAGATTCTGAAAATAATCTCCTTGACTATATGGGAATTATCAACGCTGATGTTCAGGGAGACGGTGACGGGCTGACGGCAGGAGATGCACTTGCAATTCAGCAGTATCTTGCCGGAATTATCGGAAATCTTGAAAATCAGAATCCTGCTGATACAACAACAACAACAACAACAACAACTACTACTACTACTACTACAAAGCAGACAGAAACATCTGTATCATCTGAAACCTCCCCTGTAACTCTCGGACTTCCGGAATTTATAGCAGACTCATATTATAAATGCTGTGATACAATTGCATCTCAGGAAGATATTGACAGCATGACTAATGATATAATTTCCGGAGAATATTCCCTTGAGGAACTTATGCTTAATCTTATAAATTATAAATTCAGTGACGGCAGAGGAAAAAATTCAGATTATGTTTACTGCCTTTATAATAGTATGCTCAAGCGTGAACCCTCCGAATCTGAAATATCGGAACGTGTTTCACAGCTTGAATCAGGAAAAAGCAGATTTACTCTTTTCCTTGAAGTTGCAAAGTCGGCGGAATTTAAAAATATATGTCAGAAATATAATGTAAGCAGTTACAGAGCCTCTCTCGGAAATATTTCCGGAACAGTAAGCCTTGATGCAACACATGATATATATAATGATGCAAGCTTTTCTTCAAGTCTCGGAACGGCACAAAGCGGTCAGATTTTAAGCGTTACGGGATTCAAAGGCGAATGGCTTGAAGTAAAATTCCTTGACGGCAAAGGCTATATAAAAGCAGATTATGTTTCTCCGTACGGAAATTCATCAACAAAAGTTCTTTCTGTTGCAAATATTCCTCAGAATTCCTATGTTGGAGGTTCTCCCCTGCCGACAGGCTGTGAAGTCACATCACTTTCAACACTTATGAATTATCTTGGATTCGATAACTGCGGAAAAAACAGCCTTGCCAACAGATTTATGCCAAAGGGCAGTATCGGTTCAACAGACCCGAATTATGCTTTTATAGGCTCTCCGGATTCAAGCAGTTCATACGGTGCTTATGCAAATGCAATGGTAAGAACTGCAAATAATTACCTTTCCGCATATGATATAAGCAATTACAGTGTCAAGGATATTACAGGAACGGACATGAACGGTCTTTATGAACAGATTGACAAGGGAAATCCCGTTCTTGTATGGACTACCATGTACTGCACATCTTCAAGAACCTACGGTGCCACATGGACTCTGCAAAGAGGTACATATTATACAGAACCCGGAATAGGTACATACAGCTTTACATGGAAAAGAAATGAACACTGCTGTGTGCTTGTCGGATACAATAAAGTAAAAGGTACTGTAATTCTTGCCGATGTCCTTGAGGGTGATGCACTTACAGAATATACAATTCCGGAATTTGAAAGTGCATACAGATGGCTCGGAAATCAGGCTGTTATAATCTCATAATTACAGAAAATCTGCAGACGGTCTCTGCCGTCTGCTATTTTTTTCGGATTTTATGGAAATAATTGGAATTTTTTCATAAAAAACAGATGTTTTTTGATAATATTTACAAATATTCTTAAATCACTTGATTTTATAATTTGAAAGTGGTATAAGTATAATTATAACAAATATTCATGGAGGGAAAAAAATGAATAAAACTTTATCACGTCTGACAAGCCTTGCTGTTATGCTTGTTATGCTGATTTCGATTGTGCCTTTCAAGGCTTATGCGGAGGGAGAAAATGTTCCGGATATAAAAATTACAGACTACACCAAACCGGAGGGAAAACTTGAAACCGGTCAGTTTTTCGTGCTTAAAGGCACTATAACTTCAGAAGAACCAATTAAAAAAGTAGTTGCAGGAATATATTACCGTAACGGCGTTGCCAGTCAGGAAATTATAAGTGAAGTTAATGACACTAAATTTGATATTAAAACTATCGATTCTGATATTCACTTCGGAATTCTGCCGGAAGGTCTTTATTGCTATCAGGTAGTAGCTACTGACAATCAGAATAATTATGTAAGACTTGTATATTCTGAATTTCAGGTAGGCGAACCTGATACGGAAAGCGAAATAAAAACTGAAAACACTTCCTTTCCGTCAGAAGTTATGCAGTACGGAAAATCATTTAAAATAAACTGCAGTATAGTATCTGTTCAGCCTTTATATAAAGTATGTGCATACATATATAATTCTGATGATTCCGAAATATGGAGAACTGCAAAATATTCTGTAAACAATAAAAACTATACTTTTTCCGGAAACGATATATTCGATGTAGCAGAACTTGATGAAGGAACATATACATACAAGCTTGTTGCAGAAGATTACAACGGATATAATGCTACTCTTGAAAAATTAAATTTTGAAGTCAAAAAAACTGATGATTCTGATTCTGATATAAAAATTTCAGGAGCGGTAGTTCCTTCCGGAGTTTTAAGACAAGGCACATATTTTAATTTAAGAGGAAATATTACTTCAAAATATAAACTCAAAACCATTAATTCAAAAATAATCAGCAAATCTGATAATACTGTACTTCAGCATTCAACTTTCAGTCCGGACAGTACTTCTTTCAACGTTTTCCCGGATATTGATTACAGCATGGTTTTTAATAAACTAAATACAGGAAAGTATACATATTTAATAGATGCCGAGGACGAAAAAGGATATAAGGCTACTATCGTTGAATCTGATTTTGAAATAGGCAAGTCAAACGTTCTTGCCGGTGATGCAAATATTGACGGAAAAATTGATATTGCCGATGTTGTTGCTGTATCAGGATATGTTTCAGATTCAGAAAATAATTTTCTCCAGCCTGTCGGAATAAAAAACGGTGATGTTCAGAATTCCGGAAACGGCTTAAATGCAAGCGATGCCCTTATGATTCAGCAGTATATCGCAAACATTATAGAAACCCTTGAATAATAAAAAAAATCAGAAGTGCCTTTCAGGTACTTCTTTTTTTATGTCATAAATAAGAAAATACATTAATATATAATTACTGACAGCCTGTCCCCTTTTGATTTTTAAAAAAATTATTTTATTTATCTTTTACTAAAAACTTTTTATATACTATTGATTTTTTGGAAAATATATGATATAATATTTATACAAGATTTACAGATGAAGTTTATAATGCCTGATTTTGTATATTTCTGTATTGAATTATTATGCTTATTACTATTTGTATAATTATTGGTGAATATTAATAAAAATATAACCCTTATTTATGCTAAAAAAGCAATTGAAATATTTATTCAAAAATGCTATAATCTTTATTATTAGGGCATTGTGGCTTTTCACTGTCAATTTTATTTATTTCTTATGGAGGTGGTTAAATGAAGAATTTTTCTTATACAGCTGTGGACGCTAAAGGAAAGACTGTCAAGGGAAATATGCCTGCGGAAGATGAAAAAGAATTCCTTGCAAAGCTTCGTGAAAAAGGTCTTGTGTCCAAAAGCTATGAGGAAACTGATTCAAAAAGTTCAAAAACCCTGCACAAATTTACTACAAAAGAGCTGTCATTCAACTGCAGACAGCTCAGTGCCATGCTTACATCAGGTCTTACTCTGGTAAAAGCTCTTGATATTCTGTGCAAGGAACAGGAAAAGGAATCCGCCAAGCTAATCTGGCGTGATATCTACGAAAATGTTCAGAAAGGTGAATCGTTCTCCGCTTCACTCGAACTCTATAAAGGCGTTTTCCCTCCTTTTCTTATCTCAATGGTCGCTGCCGGCGAGGCCAGCGGTTCGCTCGATGTCATTATGCAGAGAATGTCCGCTCATTATGACAAGGAAAACAAAATGCACAACACCATTAAAAGCTCTATGATGTACCCTGCTATACTTATGATTCTCTGCGTTGTTATCGTAATCCTTATGTTTACTTTCATTATCCCTACTTTCGCAGGAATGTTCGATGACCCGAACGATATTCCGGTTCTTACAAGAATTATGATGAATATCAGTGATTTCATCATATCAAAATGGTATATCCTTGTAATAGCTATAGGTGCTATTGTATTCGGAATAAACTATGCTCTTAAAGTACCAAGCGTAAGGCTTAAATTTGACCGTATGCTTGTAAAAATGCCTTCCGTAGGTCCTCTTATGGTTACAATCTATACCAGCCGTTTCGCAAGAACTTTCTGTTCACTCTATTCAAGCGGTATTCCTATGGTTGAATGTATTCAGAGAGCTGCTGACATTCTCGGAAACAGCTACATAAGCCAGTGCTTTGAAACTGTTGTTGATGAAGTTAAACAGGGTGAACCTCTTTCTGCATCAGTACAGAGAACTGAAATTTTTGAATCAATGTTCTGCTCACTGATATATGTCGGTGAAGAATCAGGTGCTTTGGACAGCATTCTTGAAAATGCATCAGGCTATTATGAAGAAGAAGCCGATACCGCTGTTCAGAACCTTGTTCATCTTATAGAACCTGTTGCTATCATCTTTATGGGCGTTGTCGTTTGTATGGTTCTTATGGCTGTATTTCCGGCACTTTACGGCTCATTCGAAAATATTCAATAAAATTGAGAGGTGGATTAAAAAATGCTGTCATTTGATATTACTGATAGAAATATACGAATTATTAAAGGTACTGAAAGCGGTAATAAAATCCGAATCAGTTCCGCCGCTACGCTTGAACTCGATGAAGATATTATCGTAAACGGTTATGTTCAGGATATTCCCCGTGTCGCTACTCTTATAAACAGCGTACTTGCAACAAATAAAATGGCTGACAAGGAAGCTATTATTAGTATTTCTTCAAACCTTACAATATTTAAAGAGCTTCAGCTCGAAAAAACCAAGGAACAGGAATTTACTAAAAACGTCAGACAGGAAATGCAGAACGCTCTCGGAATTGATGATACATATTCAGTTTCATATGTCATAGTAGGCGATACTGATGAGGAAATCGCTGCCGGCAGAGAAAATCTTGTTACTGTTCTTGCTACTGCCTGCCCTTATAAAATTATAGACTGCTATAAAGAAGTTTTCCGAATGCTCGGAATTTCCCTCAGGTCTGTTATGATTGGCTGTAACTGCATTACAAAGCTTCTCCTTGCAGATACAAAAATCAAATCAAAAATGCCTCTCCTTGCCGTTCAGATTGATAAAAACTTCATAAGCCTTAACCTCTATGAAAAAAGAGGAAAAAATGAAGACTGTCAGCTTGCATTCTCAAGATTTGCCTCTATTTCTGCTGAAGACTATGACGATTCAGACGATTACGTTTTCGAGGCAGTTGTTGAAAATATCTACCGTATGCTCCAGTTCCAGAGAAGCCGTAACACAGGTGAAACTGTTGAGAATATTATATTCTATGGAGAAATCGGCGACAATGCTTATTACAAGCGTCTTATCGATGAAATGGCAAAAATGGATTTGCATGGAGATACCCTTACCGCTCCCCCGCAGATTCACGGCTATGATAATCTTAAATTTGAACTTTTTGCAAACGCTATCGGTGCAATGTTCAAGCGTAACAAGGAAACCGAAAAAATCAACCTCCTTGAAACTGATACTGTAAATAACAACAAAATCAAATCTGACGGTGCTTTTAAATACATTCTTCTCGGAACTACTGCTGCCTGTGCTGCCGTTGTCGGCATAGTATGGGGTATTCTTACAGGTGTAAACAGCGGTATACAGAACGATATTGACGACCTTCAGGCTAAAATAAACGCTCCTGAAACTGCTCAGCAGATTCAGCTCTTTGATAATCTTACTAATATGCAGACTGAAGTTGAAACATATCTGACATCTGTTACAAACCTTAAAGATGCTTTCGATTCAAAGCCTGTTATACTCGGAGATAAATATGATGTTTTTCAGGAGGCTATCGACAAAACCGTTTCTGAACTCCCGACAAAAGTTGAAAAAGCACGCATTATAAATCCTCAGTATGCTGACGGAAAGATGTCTTTTGAAGTTGAATGTTCCAGCATTGATGAACCTACACAGAAACTCCCTGCACAGTTCGCTGAAAACCTTATGAAAACTGATTACGGCAAGGATTATTTTGTTGATGTAACTTATTCAAATTACTCTGTTTCAGAAATTACTGAACAGACACAGACTGTTGACCCTGCTACGGGTCAGGTAACAAAGACTTCTTCTGACAAAAAGAAATCTACCGTTAATTTCTCAATCATTGTTACTATGAAAGGTGAAAAATCAATTTATGTTCCTGCCGAAACAAATACTGACAATGCAGACGGCAGTGAAACAGCAAAGGAGGCTGAATAATCATGAAATTAAATTACAGAGACCGTGTCATTTTACTGATTATAATCGCTCTTGTAATACTTATTGGCGGATTCTTCGGATTAATCAAACCACGCTATAACGATATAAAAGAAAATAAGGCAACACGTGATACCGTTCAGGCTGAATGGGACGGTCTTGATGCTAAAATTCAGCAGATTCCAACTCTCAGAGAAAATATCAAATCAACTAAAGCCGATGCAGACAAAATTTCAGAATTATTCTATACCGGAAAAGATATTGCAGACGGAAATCTTATCAGCTTTATGCAGCCTTATCAGCTCGACCAGTATATGCAGGAAATAATGGATAAGGCAAACCTTAAGGTTATGAGCATGGAGGCAGGTTCTATTCAGGATTCTACTCTTGATTACTACTATTATACACCTACTGTTCCTACTACTGCTATTCTTGACCTTGCTGACCTCAACGGAAACTATACTGCCGAAATCTCAAAGAAGTTTGAAGAAAGCAATGCACTTTCAGAAAGAACTCCTGAAAACGTTCTCGTTCAGCAGTACGGCGTAAACGTCAAGGCTACAAAAGATGACCTCTGGAACTTTATGACAACTATCAGTGAAATGAACAAGGCTATAAGAATAGATTCTATCAGCATTTTAGATACAAACTTCGGAACTGACCCCGAAACAGGAAAGCTTTTGCCTGATGCTGAAAAGATGAAAGATGCTTCCGGCAAAGAGGCTGGTGTTTCACAGGTTACAATGATTCTTAATCTCTATTCTGTTTATGAGCTCGATGAACCGGTTCTCGAATAATCTGTTCTGGTTTTGTCTTTGTCACACTTGAAAGGTGGTTAGAAAAATGAAAAAACATTCCAAGGCAAAACTTAAAGGCACAGTGCTTTTTACGGTTATATCCGTAATGTCACTGCTTATAATATTCCTTACAAGTACTCTTGTGCTGGCTACATCAGCCAGCAACAGGTCTCATAAGAATTATGCATCAACTCAGACTGAATATACTGCCCGTGCAGCTATTGAAAGTTTCTCTGAAGCTATGTCAAGAAATGATGCCGTAGCTCAGATGATTGTCAATATGAAAAAGACAGACATTCTCACTCCGTCTGTCGAAATCAATGATTCTGCACTCGGTCAGATTGGTTATTATGATAATTCCGGAAACTGGGTTCCGGGACAGATTTCAATTGAGTATATCGATGATACCTATGTTTATAATACAGAAAAATCATGCTGGGAAGAACAGCAGGTTCTCAAAGTTACTGCTACTGCTGAACTTGCCGGCGAAGAAAGCACTGTTTCTGCATACATCAGAAAAAAATCTCCTGATGAACCAAGTCCCGCCTCAATAAGAGGTCTTCAGACTGCCGGAGGAATGTCCTCCGATGCTACCGGCGGATATTATACAGGCGACTTTGCGATTGGACTTATTGAAAATGATGCCTCCAATTTATATACAATCCAGAACCAGACAACAATTGAAACAGATAAAACTTTTGTAAATGGTTCTTTATATGCAGCAGGTGGTATTCATATCAATGTTGTTCGTCCAAATTCCGGAACTGTTATTATGGGTAATCTTCAGGTTAAAAACAATGATTTCATTGACATAAACTATAAAATGTCTGATGAATTTAATCAGAAGGATATACCTTATCTGTTTGTAAACGGTAATTTTACCTGTGATTCTTCCTTGAATATCGTAGATAAAAACGGTAAAAAATCTCCCTATAATATATTCTGTGGTTCATGGGATACATGGGGTAAGGCTGTTAATATAAACAATTCTGACCTGTATCTTATGGACGCTGGTTCTTCAAACAGAATAGGCGGAACAAGTTCTACAAAATTAACTTCATGGAGCAGTTCACTTATTCAGCGTGGCGATACACAGTTTAATTCTCAGGGTGGTAACATTTATTCAAAAGGAAATCTTGAAATATCACATACAACAATTTACGGCGATATCCGTTGTGAAGGCAATGTTACAATAGGAGACGGCGTTAAAATATATGGTGACCTCGTAGTACAAGGCACTTTAAACGGTGTTGAAAAAGCAGAAGTAAACGGCACTATTTACAACGGAACTGACAACAAGGAATATTCCGGACTTAAAGACGGTTATTTTTCAAGAAACAACTCATTCTATGAAACAGGTCTCAAACCCGGATACTATGAATATGAAAACCCGATTTATGCTAACCATATGGCAAAAAATGTTCAGTATGCAAACTATGTAAATGATGCTAAGGCTCTGGGTATTGAAACAACAAACAATACAATTTACAGCGGAGATAACTTCAAAGAAATTATTCTGAAAAGAAAAAGTTACGGAGAACCAGGTTACCCGAATGGCAGATTTGCTGATGACAAAGGCAATGAATATTTAGATATTCTCATCGGAAACCTTGAGGGTGTTGGAATTGATATTCAGGCTATACCTTGGTCATGGGATAATAATTATGGCTGTGATGTAAAGAAAATTTATCTTCTTGACGGAAATTATATCTCCTATCCGGTTTATGTTGATGAAAAGACCAGTGCAATGACAAATAATGAACATTCTTATTATCTCATCTATGAGGACGGCACCTATACTGATGTAGTTCCCGGTGATATTACTATTTATCAGGCTGATATGTACGGAAATCAATCCGATGTTGAAACAGATTCATTCAGCGTTATTTATAAGGTTGACAAGGACGAAAATCCTATCAATGAAACTACTGACCAGCCTTATACTTACTATGAAGTTGACAAGGACGGAAATCCTACTGATTTGGAAACACCGGACTATTGCGTTCGATATAAGGTTGACGGAAACGGCAATACCACACCTGAAAAAACAAGTGAAGAATATGTTTACTATAAAGGCATAATCAACAAGGAACAGGTAACAAGAGACGAAGCAATAGGTGAAAACTTCTGGGTTGAATGGTGTTCTCCTTACGCTAAAACTGATTACGATGTATATTATTATAAAGCTGACCCAACAGGCCATGAAAATGATGAAACATGGCTTAATGATAACAGAGTCTCACAGGAAGAAGCCATAGGACAGAATATTGTAAAGCCTTTCAACACTTATTCTCATGCAGGTGAAGTTTATCCTAATTCTATGACAAGAGAATCTATAACCGGCAAGGATTCATCAGGCAATGCTTATCCCGACAGCAATCAGGAATATAAAATAATTACTTCTCTTGAAGAAATGAGAGACGCAATAGGATATACAACAACTTTTGACCCAAATGTATATTACAAGGAAGTTCCGGGCGGAACAGCAGGCTTTAAAGAAATAAATCTTGAAAGCAATCATAACTATACAATCACTGAAAATACTATATTAACTGCAGGAACTACCAATAGTGGACCAGTTAAAATAAACATTAAACCCGGCAAACAGACTATCTGGATAGTATTCAGGGATTTCACATTAGGCGACAATGACGGACACAGTATATATATCGATGACAGTCAGGGCGGAATAGTAAACTTCTTTGTAGACGGTTCATTTACTGCCAATAAATTAGCAATGACAACAGCATCTATTCACGAAAACAGCTATGTATACAAGGACAGCAGAATCAATATCAACTGGTATGGTTCAGAGGGTTCTTCTATCAACTCAACAAATGAAATAACTCTTATCGGAACAGCTAAAATGCCTTATTCAAAACTGAATGTTCCTGTCAGCCACGGAAAATATAATGTAAATTACAACGGCAAAAATGTTAAGCCAGCATGGATAGGTTCAGGATTGTTCGGAGAAGTAAAAACAAGCAACAACTTCAGAATCCTTCATGTTGACAATGCAAATTCAAGCAACTCTATCATCAATGAACTTCTCGGCGAATCCTGGGAAATCATGTATTATGATATGTATTAAGGAGATGAGCATATGAAAAACAGAA